>NZ_NCFM01000011.1:0-83955 GCF_002281195.1 Acidovorax sp. 35-64-16
GCAAGCTGCTGACCATGCTCAACGCCATGGTCAGAACCGGCAAACCTTGGGACGCATCGCTTCATAGTGCTTGACTTTGAAGACGGTTACTCAGGGGGGACATGCTAAATCGCGGATTCTTCGTCAGAAGCGCGGGCCGCCGGGGTCGCCTTGCCGCGATCGGTGTCGCTGGTTTCAAACTTGCCGTCGTCTTCTTCGGCCAGGTCATCGCCCTCTTCCAGGCCCATGTCGTGGGCACGCGCCTTGGCGCGCAGCACCAGCAGCGTTTCGATAAAGAGGTCGCGGCATTCGTAGCGCAGCAGCCAGGCCAGCTGCATCCAGTCGCGGTCGGCCACTTCGTCCTGGTCGATGCGGGGCTGCACGTAGCCCGATGCCAGCAACTCGTCATCGCTCAAGGTGGGGCCGTAGTCTTCGGTGGCGTCAAAAGTGCCGGTGCGGGCAAAAGCCTCGATGCGGCTCCACTTCTCGGCAAAGTAATTGGCCAGGGCCTCGCTGCCGCCTTCCAGATCACCAATCGCCGTCAAAAACTCCACCGGGTCGGCGTCGTCCCGAAAAATAACGGCGTTGACCATGTTGCGCAGGTGCGTGTGGGTGAGATCCTTGTATTGCTTTTCCAGCACCATGGCGCGCGCAAACTGCTCGGGCGTGACCAGCAGGTTGACGACAGATGCCTTGGAATCGTCGTACTCGCGCATCACGGCCAGCACGTCTTTGGGTGCCAGCTGGTCCAGCACGACCATCAGGGCGTTGTCGCCTTCGGTGTCGGCCAGGTCGGCCAGCGCCGACTCGGCGCCCACGATGTCGCCGGCGGCAATCAGGCTGGTGGTTTTGGTGATGAGGGCCAGGTGGTTCATGTACGGAAAATCTCAGTCTTTGCGGTCAAAGCCTACCTCGGCCAGCCAGTTGGAGCTGGCCTCGTCACGGGTGCGGCTGTTGCGCGGGTCGGCAGCATCGTCAGCGCTCAGGGCGTTGTAGTCATCGTCGTGCTCGGCCCCATCCTCAGCGTCTTCATCGGCATCGTGATCGGTATCGCCCTGCGCGGCCGCCGGTGCCAGACGGGCATGCTGGTGCAGATACTCCAGCCCTGCCGCCACGACCATGAAAGCGGTTCCTCCGGGCTCACGCAAAACGGTTTGAGCCAGGCTGGCGGCCCAAGGTTCCAGCGAGACCGCGCCCGTCAGCGTGCCCCACTCGGGTAGGTTGTCGGCCCCCTGGCTGAGCAAGTGCTCCATCACCGAAGGCTTGGCAAAACGGAAGCCCTGATGAAAGACCACCGCCACCATCTCGGGCGCCAGCTCCATCATCTTCACCAGGAAACCGATTTCAGAGCGCTTTTCTGCCAGCCGCTTGCGCAGCACATCCTTGCCCTCCGAGTCCGAAACCAGGTCGTCCAGCTCGGCCTGGTAGGCCGAACGCAAGTCATAAAAGTAGGAAGAAAGTTTCACGAAGGAAGAATGCTCTTGAAATAGGTTTGCCAGATGTCTTGCGCGGTTTGCAGGGGGTCGTCCAGCAGGTTGCGGCGGCGGTTGTCGTCGTAAGCCTGGCGGGCCTCGTCGTCCGACAGGACTTCGTAGGCCTTTTGCACGGCCTGAAAGCGCTGTGCCGCGTCGGGCGCATCGTTCTTGTCCGGGTGATAAAAGGAGGCTTTCTGGCGAAAGGCCTTCTTGATGTCGGACAGCGACGCGTTGGCGCTCAGCCCAAGGGCTGCGTAATGGTCTGCGGTCATGGATTGCTTACATGGGCGCGCTGGCCGGTGTAATGGCCAGCGCGCCAGGGCGGAAATAGGCGGTCAGCTGCCCAGGCTCACAAAGACGTTCTGCACGTCGTCGTTGGCATCAATGGCCGCCAGAAAGCTCTCAACCTCTTCGAGCTGCTCGGGCGTCAGGTTGGCGGGGTTCACCGGGTTCTTGGGCTTGTAGCCCAGCTTGGCCGACAGCACGGTAAAGCCCTGCGCCGGTAGCGCGCGGCTGACCAGGTCGAGGTCGGTCGGGTCGGTCCAGAAGGTGGTGGTGCCTTCTTCGTCGCCCGCTTCAAAGTCTTGCGCGCTGGCTTCAATGGCGGCCAGCTCGGGGTCGGCGCCGGGGGTAGCGGGTTCGGCTTCGATCATGCCCACATGGTTGAAATCCCATGCCACCGACCCCGAGGTGCCCAGCTGGCCCTTGCGAAACAGCACGCGCATCTCGGGCGCGGTGCGGTTGACGTTGTCGGTCAGGCATTCGACCATCACGGCCACCTGGTGGGGGGCAAAGCCCTCATAGATGACGCGCTCGAAATGGACGGCCTCGTCCCCGATACCGGCACCCTTCTTGATGGCGCGCTCCAGGGTGTCCTTGGGCATCGAGACCTTGCGGGCCTGCTCGACCACGAGGCGCAGGCGCGAATTGCCGGCAGGGTCGGCCCCGCCACGCGCAGCCACCATGATTTCCTTGGCCAGCTTGCCAAACAGCTTTCCTCTGGCGTCTGCGACTTGTGCCTTACCTTTTGCTTTCCACTGGGCGCCCATGGCGAATGTTCCTTGGTGTTGTGGCGCTCCATGAACCTGTTCAATGGCGCCTGGTTTTGTGTCTGGGCCGGCTGCACGCGGGAGTTTCCAGAGAAAACCTGGCACGCAACCGAACCCTGTAGATTACCACCCGGCGATTCGCCTCATCTTTTGGCATGTGGAGTGAACGAAGCGGGTTAACCTGCTGACTGCCCTCCGCGCCTCCAGTTCGACAGGGCACTGGCAAGCGCGGCCCCACCCCGCTGCAACGGGCCCATCTGCACAATGGATACCAGCGGGCGCCAACGGACGCTTTCTGACCACCATCCACACGGAGTTTCTTCCTTGCTCAACACCCTCTGGCTGGGTTTTTTTGTCACCGCAGCCATCGCCGCACTGTCCCAATGGCTGGTGGGTGACAACGCCCAGATCTTTGCAGCCATGGTCGAAGCCCTGTTCTCCATGGCCAGACTGTCGGTCGAGGTGATGGTGCTGCTTTTTGGCACGCTCACGCTGTGGCTGGGTTTTTTGCGCATTGCAGAAAAGGCCGGCATCGTGAATGCCCTTGCGCGCTGGCTGGCGCCGCTGTTTACGCGGCTCATGCCGGGCGTGCCGCGCGGCCACCCGGCCCTGGGCCTGATGACGCTGAACTTTGCCGCCAACGCGCTTGGGCTGGACAACGCAGCCACGCCCATGGGTCTGAAGGCCATGCGCGCGCTGCAAGAGCTGAACCCGCATCCCGACACCGCGACCAACGCGCAGATTCTGTTTTTGGTGCTCAACGCGTCATCGCTCACGCTGCTGCCGGTCACCATCTTCATGTACCGCATGCAGCAGGGCGCGCCCGACCCGACGCTGGTGTTCCTGCCCATTTTGCTGGCCACGTCTGCCTCCACGCTGGTGGGGCTGCTCAGCGTGGCGGCGGTGCAGCGGTTGCCCCTGTTCAGCCCGGTGGTGCTGGCCTATCTGCTGCCGGTGGCCCTGGCACTGGCAGGCTTCATGGCGCTGTTGACCACGCTGAGCGCGGCGGCGCTGGCGCAGCTGTCTTCGCTGCTGGGCAACCTCACGCTGTTTGCGCTGGTGGTGCTGTTTGTCTGCGTGGGCGCCTGGCGCAAGGTGGCCGTGTATGAGGCGTTTATCGACGGCGCGAAAGAGGGTTTTGATGTGGCCAAGGGATTGCTGCCCTACCTGGTGGCCATGCTGTGCGCTGTGGGGGTGTTTCGCGCCTCGGGTGCGCTGGGCTATCTGCTGGATGCCATCCGCTGGTGCGTGGAGCTGCTGGGCATGGATGCGCGCTTTGTCGACGCCCTGCCCACGGCGCTGGTCAAGCCGTTTTCGGGCAGTGCGGCGCGCGCCATGCTGATCGAAACCATGCAGAGCCAGGGCGTGGACAGCTTCGCCGCGCTGGTGGCCGCCACCGTCCAGGGCAGCACCGAAACCACGTTTTATGTGCTGGCGGTGTACTTTGGGGCGGTGGGCATCCAGCGGGCACGCCATGCGGTGGCCTGCGCGCTGCTGGCAGAGCTGGCAGGGGTGGTGGCCGCCATTGTGGTGTGCTACCGGTTTTTTGGCTGAAATTCAAGCCAAATTGGCCTCTAGCCCTTATCCATAAAGCGTAAGCAGCTACTATTAATATAGCAACCAAGGATTTTGGCACCCGAGGCTGCGGCCCCTGCGAATGGTCTGGCAGCGCTTGCGCCCGGACACAGGGCGCAGTGGCGAGCGATCAGACCGCCGCAATGGCGGCCAGCGCCTGCTCAAAATCGGACTGCAGGTCCTGAAGCTCTTCCAGGCCGACCGACAGGCGAATCATGCTGTCGCCAATGCCCATGGCGGCCCGCACTTCAGGCCCCGCCTCCCAAAAGATGGTGTGCGCCACCGGAATGATGAGCGTGCGCGTGTCGGCCAGGCCCGTGGCCTTGATGGGCAGCTGCAGGCGGTTGCACAACGGCAGGCATTGCGCAGGGTCGCGCAGTTCAAATGACAGCAGCCACGAGCCCGCCTTGAGGTGCTTTTTGGCCTGCGCATATTGCGGGTGCGACTCCAGCAGCGGGTAATGCACCCGCGCCACGGCAGGGTGCTGCTCCAGCCACCGGGCCAGGGCCAGCGCGGTGGCGCTGGTGCGGTCCATGCGCAGGGCCAGCGTTTCGGCGCCCAGCGCCATCTGGTGCGCGGCATGGGACGACAAGGCACCGCCCATGTCGCGCAGGCCTTTCTTGCGCACCTGTTGCAGACCCCAGCCCTTGGCATTGCCCTTGCGATAGGCCGGAAAGATGTTTGGGTAAGTGCTCCATTCAAAAACACCGGTGTCGATCACGGCGCCGCCCAGCGCATCGCCCTGCCCACCGATGCTCTTGGTGAGCGAATGCACCACCAGCCCCGCTCCCACCGTGCCCGGACGAAACAGATACGGCGAGGCCACCGTGTTGTCCACCACATAGAGGAGCCCGCGCTCTTTGCACAGTGCGCCAATGCCTTCGAGGTCGGGCATCTGCGTGCCGGGGTTGGCGATGGTTTCGACAAACACCATGCGCGTGTGCGGCCGCACGGCGGCAGCCACCTGCGCGGCATCCGTCACGTCCACCGTGGTGACCTCGATGCCCAGGTCGGCCAGGGTGCCAAACACGCTGTTGGTGTTGCCAAACACGAACTTGCTGGCCACCAGATGGTCCCCAGCCTTGAGCAGCGTAAGAAAAATGGCGCAGATGCCTGCCATGCCGGTGGAAAAGACGATGGCGCCCTGCCCCTGCTCCATCTGCGTGAGCTTGGCCTCCAGGGCGGCCGTGGTGGGCGTGCCTTGGCGTGCGTAGTTGAAGCCGCCTTTGGCGGTGCCCTGGAACACGGCTATCAGGTCTTCGACCTTGTCAAAGCCGTATTGCACCGAGGTGTGGATAGGCTGGTGAATGGCGCCCTGCTCGGCGCCGCCCAGCCGGTCGGCATGCACGATCTGGGTGGTGAAATGGGGGTTCTGCGGTGTCGTCATAAAAGGTTGCGGATGATTGTCGGCTTGCAATGGGCGCTGTAGCGTGAAACCGGCGCGCCCCAAATGCCAGCGCACCCGTGGAACTGGCTTTGCCAGGCCACTGGGTGCGTCCCCCTCGGGGGGAAGGCGCGCAGCGCCTCAGGGGGGTCAGCGTTCAGGCGCGATGTGCTCGGCGTAATCGTACAGGGCGCCCAGAATCTCCTGGGTGCGATCGTCGTCGGCGGTTTCCGAGATCTGGTCGATTTCGGTGAACAACTGCTCCACGGTGCGCGCCCCGCCCGCACCGTCGAACAGGCAGGCTGCGCGGTGCGCCTCCCAGCGCTCGGCCTCTTCGGGCGACAGGGTGTCCGGGAAGTTGCGGGCCCGGTAGCGCCACACCAGCTCGGCCAGGCGCGGGTCATCAAAGCCCGTGCGCGCGGTGGCCAGTTTCGCCCCTGACAGGGTACGCAAGTCGTTCAGGTGGCGGCGGTCGCTGTTGCCCACAAATCCGCCATACAGGTCCTGGTCCACATCGGGGACGGGCTCGGCCGGGCGGGCAAACACGGCGGGCCAGATGCCGCTCATGTCCGGCAAGGTCCGCGCCATGTCGGCATGCTGCGCCGCCTGGGCCAGATCCATGCCCCAGCGCTGCGCCAGCGCAGGGGTGAGCGTGTTCACATTGCCCACCACCATGGGTGATTTGTTCAGGTGGATGGTCTTGATGGGCAGGCGCGTGGTGCCCTCGGGCAGGTCGGCCGCCCTGGAGAACATGCGCAAGCGGATCTCGTCAGCCCCCAGCGTGGCCAGTTCGCGCGGGTCATGGGCGAGATCCCAGGCAATCACCTCGTTCTTGTTGGTGGGATGGCTGGCCAGCGGCCACATCACTGCGAGGCAACCGCGCTCGGCAGGGAACATGCCCGAGACATGCAAAAACGGCCGTGCCGTGAGGGCCGTTGCCGGCAGGCGCAACTCGGCGGCCACGCGGTCTTTCTTGTGCAGCGACAGGGCAAAGTCAAACAGCTTGGGGTTGTGCTGGCGGATCAGCCGCGCCAGCGCAATGGTGGCGCGCACGTCCGACAGCGCATCGTGCGCAGCCTCGTGCAACAGGCCGTTGGCTTTGGACAGATGCTCCAACTTGAAGCTGGGCGTGCCGTCTTCCTTTTTGGGCCAGGCAATGCCGTCCGGCCGCAGCGCATAGGTCATGCGCACCACGTCCAGCAGATCCCACCGGCCGCACTGGTTTTGCCACTCGCGCGCGTAGGGGTCGATGAGGTTGCGCCAGAACATGAAGCGCGTGATCTCGTCATCAAACCGGATGGTGTTGTAGCCCACGCCAATGGTGCCCGGCTGCGCAAATTCGGCCTCGATACGATTGGCAAAGGCGTGCTCGGGCACGCCCTTTTCCAGACACAGCTGCGGCGTGATGCCGGTGATGAGGCAAGACTGCGGGTCTGGCAGATAGTCGTTGGCCGGCTGGCAGTAAAGCATCAGCGGATCGCCGATTTCGTTCAGCGCGGCATCGGTGCGGATGGCCGCAAACTGCGCCGGCCGGTCGCGCCGGGTGTTGGCACCGAAGGTTTCGTAGTCGTGCCAGAGAAAGGTGTGGGGGGCCATGGTCTAGGGGCAAACAAGGGCGAAGGGCCAACTGTAACCGGGTTTAGAGGCTATTTTTGCCCCTAGCGCATACAGATAAAGCGCGAACAGCTATCAAAATAGTAGTGAAAGTGGGTCCAGAGGATTGCCACCACATCACGCCGTGATACACCTGCAACGCTGCACCCGCGCTGCTGCACGGGACAATGGCGCATGCACAGCCCCCCAAACGCCCCCTCCAGCTCCTCTCGCCACCGCACTCCCCTCGTGGCGCCACTCTCGCTTGCCACACTGGTGGCGGCCATGGCCCTGGCAGGTTGCGCCTCGGCGCCGGCTTCCGAAAGCCTCCCCGACAGGCTGGCAAAGCCGCAGCCAACGGCCTTGGCGCCTGCGGCCAACAGTGCGCAGGTCTCCGCGCCAGTTGACACGGCTTCCGAAGTACCCCCTGAAGAAGGATTCGACGCCTGGCGCACCGCTTTTTCGAAACAAGCCCTGGCGGCGGGTATTGAGCCCCAAACCGTGCGCGAAGTGCTGGGCAGCGCACAATGGCAACCTCGCGTGGTGGAGCTGGACCGTGCCCAGCCCGAATTCACCCGCACGCCCTGGGCCTACCTGGACAGCGCCGTGTCGCCGCAGCGCATTGCACAGGGCCAGGCCATGCGGGCGGAGCACCACGCCGCACTGGACGCTGCCGCCACTCGCCACGGGGTACCCGCCGCAGTGATCACGGCCATCTGGGGCATGGAGAGCAACTACGGCAGCAACTTTGGAACCTACCGCGCGGTGGACGCGCTTGCCACGCTGGCTTACGACGGACGTCGCCGCGCCTGGGCGCAAGCCGAGCTGCTGGCCGCGCTGCGCATCGTGGACCAGGGCGACATCCCGGCCGATCGCATGATCGGCTCCTGGGCGGGCGCCATGGGGCACACGCAGTTTCTGCCCTCGGTGTTTCTGGCCTACGCCGTGGATGCCGACGGCGACGGCCATCGTGACATCTGGGGCAGCATTGCCGATGTCACGGCGTCCACGACCCATTTTCTGGCGCGCATGGGCTGGAAAAGCGGCCAGACCTGGGGCGTCGAAGTGCAACTGCCCGCCGGGTTTGACTACGCACGCACCGAAATCCGCACCCGCCAGAACAGCGCAGCATGGGCGGCAGAAGGCGTTCGCACGCTGGACGGGCAACCCCTGCCCGAAGTGGGCGAGGCCTCCATCATCACGCCCGCAGGTGCACGCGGCCCAGCGTTTTTGGTGGGCACCAATTTCCGCACCATCCTGCGGTACAACAACTCCGTCAACTACGCGCTGGGCGTGGGCCTTCTGGCACGCCAGATCGACGGTGGCCCACCCGTTGCCAGGGCGTGGCCCCGCGACATTGCCCCCCTGAATCGCGACCAGCTGCGCCAGCTGCAGGAGGCACTCAATGCAAAGGGTTTTGACGCGGGTGTGCCAGACGGCGTGATGGGCCCGGCAACACGCGCAGGCCTGCGCCGTTTTCAGCAGAGCATCGGCACCATGGCCGACGGATATCCCACGCACGCGCTGCTTGAGCGGCTACAGGCACCCCGGTAAACAGCGCGCCGCGCACAGGCGCAGCACCAGTTCAGAACGCTCTGCCACCATAAAAAAAGCCCGGGGTTTGCGCCACGGGCTTTGGGGTGTGTGCCTCGCGATCGCGGCACACCAGCTGCGAGCGGGGTCGTAGCGCAATCAGTCGGCAGTGGCCTCTTCGGGTTCAGCGGGCTCCGACTTGGCCGAGCGCTCTTTCTTGGGCAGCGGCTGGATGTCCAGCATCACTTCGGACGTTTCCACGCCCTTGTCGTCCGTCTTGACCTCGATGTCCACGGTCAGGCGGCCGCCATCCTGCAAGCGGCCAAACAGCAGCTCATCGGCCAGGGCCCGGCGAATGGTGTCCTGGATCAGGCGCTGCATCGGGCGGGCGCCCATCAGCGGATCAAAGCCCTTCTTGGCCAGGTGCTTGCGCAGCGTGTCGGTGAAGGTGACCTCCACCTTCTTCTCGGCCAACTGCGTTTCGAGCTGCAGCAGGAACTTGTCCACCACGCGAAGGATGATCTGCTCGTCGAGCGCCTTGAAGTTGACGATGGCGTCCAGCCGGTTGCGGAACTCAGGCGTGAACAGGCGCTTGATGTCGCCCATTTCGTCGCCCGCCTGCCGGGGGTTGGTGAAGCCAATGGTCGCCTTGTTCATGGTCTCGGCGCCCGCGTTCGTGGTCATGATGATGAGCACATTGCGGAAGTCTGCCTTGCGCCCGTTGTTGTCGGTCAGCGTACCGTGGTCCATTACCTGAAGCAGCACATTGAAGATGTCCGGGTGCGCCTTCTCGATTTCATCGAGCAGCAGCACGGCGTGCGGCTTCTTGGTGATGGCTTCGGTGAGCAGGCCGC
This sequence comes from Acidovorax sp. 35-64-16, assembly GCF_002281195.1. NCBI lineage: Bacteria > Pseudomonadati > Pseudomonadota > Betaproteobacteria > Burkholderiales > Comamonadaceae > Acidovorax > Acidovorax sp. 35-64-16. Next base: position 9,443 of record NZ_NCFM01000011.1, read on the forward strand.
CCTGGTCGAACCCCACATAGCCCGGAGGTGCGCCAATCAGGCGGCTCACGGCATGGCGCTCCATGTACTCCGACATGTCAAAGCGGATCAGTTCGATGCCCATGATGTAGGCCAGCTGCTTGGCCGCCTCGGTCTTGCCGACGCCGGTGGGGCCGCTGAACAGGAACGAGCCGATCGGCTTGTCGCCCTTGCCCAGACCCGAGCGCGCCATCTTGACCGCGCTGGCCAGCACTTCCAGGGCTTTGTCCTGACCGAACACGACGCTTTTCAGGTCGCGCTCCAGCGTCTGCAGCTTGCCGCGGTCGTCGTTGCTGACGTTGGCGGGAGGAATGCGCGCGATCTTGGCCACGATCTCTTCGATCTCGGCCTTGCCGATGGTCTTTTTGCGCTTGCTCGGCACCATGATGCGCTGGGCCGCACCGGCTTCATCGATCACGTCGATGGCCTTGTCGGGCAGGTGGCGGTCGTTGATGTACTTGGCGCTCAGCTCGGCCGCAGCCTGCAGGGCGGCCGCAGCGTATTTCACACTGTGGTGCTCTTCAAAGCGCGACTTCAGGCCCTTGAGGATGTCGATGGTTTCGGCTACCGTGGGCTCGACCACGTCCACCTTCTGGAACCGGCGCGACAGCGCAGCGTCTTTTTCGAAAATGCCACGGTATTCCGTGAAGGTGGTGGCGCCAATGCACTTGAGCTGGCCGCTGGAAAGCGCCGGCTTGAGCAGGTTGGACGCATCGAGCGTGCCGCCCGAGGCAGCACCCGCACCGATCAGGGTGTGGATCTCATCGATGAACAAAATGGCGTTGGGCTTGTCCTTGAGCGACTTGAGCACGCCCTTGAGGCGCTGCTCAAAATCGCCGCGGTACTTGGTGCCCGCCAGCAGCGCGCCCATGTCGAGCGAATACACCACGGCCTCGGCCAGAATTTCAGGCACGTCGTTTTGCGTGATGCGCCAGGCCAAGCCCTCGGCAATCGCCGTCTTGCCCACGCCGGCCTCGCCCACCAGCAGCGGGTTGTTCTTGCGACGGCGGCAAAGGATCTGGATCGTGCGCTCTACCTCGTAGTGGCGGCCAATCAGCGGGTCGATCTTGCCTTCCTTGGCGAGCTGGTTCAGGTTCTGGGTGAACTGCTCCAGCGGAGACGCTTTCTCACTGCGCTCCGAACCGCCGCCCTCCTCGCCTTCGGCCTGGTTCTCGGCCTTGGCGGGCTCTGGCGGCTCGCCCTTTTTGATGCCGTGGGCAATGAAATTGACCACGTCCAGGCGCGTCACGCCCTGCTGGTGCAGGTAGTACACGGCGTGCGAGTCTTTTTCGCCAAAGATGGCCACGAGCACGTTGGCACCGTTGACCTCTTTCTTGCCGTTGCCGGTGGACTGCACATGCATGATGGCGCGCTGGATCACCCGCTGGAAACCCAGTGTGGGCTGGGTGTCCACTTCGTCCGATCCGGCAACCTGCGGCGTGTTGTCTTTGATGAAGTTAGACAACGATGACCGCAAATCATCGATATTGGCCGAACATGCACGCAGCACCTCGGCTGCGCTGGGGTTATCGAGCAGTGCAAGCAACAGATGCTCCACGGTGATGAACTCGTGGCGCTGCTGGCGGGCCTCAACAAAGGCCATGTGCAAGCTGACTTCCAGTTCCTGGGCAATCATGTGAACTCCTTTGTGCTTGCGTGGAAGAGATAACTGTAGATCGGGACGAGAAACCTGTTATTCAACAGGCTCACTGACGCATTGAAGCGGGTGGCCGGCCTTGAGCGCGGCCTCCAGCACCTGGTCGACCTTGGTGGCAGCCACATCGCGTGAATACACGCCGCAGACGCCTTTGCCGTCGAGGTGTATCTTCAGCATGATCTGGGTGGCCTGCTCGCGGTCTTTGCTGAAAAACTCCTGCAGCACCACGATGACGAACTCCATGGGGGTGTAGTCGTCATTGAGCATGACCACCTGGTACATCTGCGGCGGCCGGGTCTTTTGCACGCGTCTTTCGAGCACGACCGAACCGCCATCATCCTTCGCTGGCCGGGTAACGGGCAGCGCGACGGGGGGAGAAGGTGGTTTTGTTGCCATGAAATTCATTCTAGCGACCCGGGAGCATCGCTGCCGACAGTGATATCTGATGACGGCCGGGTGTTTTTCAACCACGTCCAGAGCGCCCACCCAAAAATGCCGGGGTCACTCATAGATCACAACGGCCGAGCCCGTGCCCACCTGGGCGCTCCAGGCTGCCAGTGCCGCGTCCGTGGGATAAAACCGGCTGGCATCGCCCAGTTGCAGTTCTGCCACCGCAGCGCCCTGCTCTGCGACACAGCGCACGCCCATGCGCACGCGCAGTCCATGCAGCACAGTGCCCTGCTCCGACTCTTCACGGCAGGGCGGAAACTCCTGCACCAGTCGCGGCACTTCGGGGGATTTGTCCCCCACCACCACATGGAGGTATTTGCCAAACCGTGCGCGTGCACCGGCCATATCCCAAACCTGCTGAACCTTCACGCGCAGCCCCCCGCTGAAATGGTCCAGCTGCAGGCGCCCCATCATCACCACAAACTCGTCTTCCTTGAGCTGGTTGCGGTAGGTATTGAGCAGGGCTTCGTCGGCCGATGCCTCGATCACGCCCGACTTATCGTCCAGCCGGAACAAGCCCAGCTTGCCCCGCTGGCCGTTGATCACCCGGAAATCGCTGACGATGCCCGCAAGAATCTGGGGCTCGCGGCTGTCCAGCAATTCGTCGATCTGGGTGCGAACAAAGCGACGCACCTCTTGCGCCACCTCGTCGAAAAGATGGCCCGACAGATAAAAACCCACGGCCGTTTTTTCCTGGGTGAGGCGCTCCTTGATGCCCCAGGGAACCGCGTCCACCAGGTCAGGCTCCTGCGTGCTCGATCCGTGGGCGTCGTCGCCCATCATGTCGAACAGCCCACCCTGGTTGACATTGGCCAGCGTGGCAGCGGCAAAGTCAAAGGCTCGGTCAATCGACGCGACCATGGCAGCACGGTTGAGGTTGAGTGAATCAAAGGCCCCCGCCTTGATGAGCGCTTCGACCGTGCGTTTGTTCAGGCGCGCCTTGTCCACCCGCACGCAAAAATCAAACAGACTCTTGAACGGACCCGTGGTGGAGCCCTGCGGCCCCTGGCCCCGCCCCTCTCGGGCCGCAACGATGGCATCGATGGCATGCTGGCCCGTGCCCTTGACCGCCCCAAGACCGTAGCGAATGACTTTGTCGGTCACTGGTTCGAAACGGTAAGTGCCGCGGTTGACATCCGGTGGCTCAAAGGTCAGCCCGAAATTCTTTTGCGCATCTTCAAACAGCACCTTGAGCTTGTCGGTGTCATCCATTTCCACCGTCATGTTGGCGCAGAAGAACTCGGCCGTGTAATGCACCTTGAGCCAGCCGGTGTGGTAGGCCAGCAGCGAATAGGCAGCCGCGTGCGACTTGTTGAAACCGTAGCCCGCGAACTTCTCCATCAGGTCGAACACCTCGTCGGCCTTCTGCTCACTGATGTTCTTTTCTGCAGCCCCCTTGCGGAAGATGGCGCGGTGCTCGGCCATTTCCTCGGCCTTTTTCTTGCCCATGGCCCGGCGCAGCATGTCGGCGCCACCGAGCGAGTAGCCCCCCAGCACCTGGGCGGTCTGCATCACCTGCTCCTGGTACACCATGATCCCGTAGGTCTCTGACAGCACCTTTTCGACCAGCGGATGGGGATACTCCACCACTTCCTTGCCGTGTTTGCGGTTCACAAAGCTCGGTATCAGATCCATCGGGCCCGGACGGTACAAGGCATTCAGCGCAATGAGATCTTCGAGGCGGCTGGGCCTGGCTTCGCGCAGCATGCCCTGCATGCCGCGGCTTTCAAACTGGAACACCGCCTCAGTCTTGCCATCGGAAAAGAGCTTGTAGGTGGGCCCATCGTCAAGGGGAATGGTCTCGAAGCTGAAGTTCTCCTGCCCCTTGTGGCGCTTCATGATGAATTCGCGCGCAATCTCCAGAATGGTGAGTGTCGCCAGCCCCAGAAAGTCGAACTTCACCAGGCCGATGGCCTCCACGTCATCCTTGTCGTACTGGCTCACGGCCGCCTCACTGCCCGGCTGCTGGTACAGCGGACAGAAATCGGTGAGCTTGCCCGGCGCAATCAGCACTCCACCGGCGTGCATGCCGATGTTGCGCGTCAAGCCCTCGAGCTTTTGCGCCATCTCGATGACGGTCTTGACGTCTTCTTCCTTTTGCACCCGCTCCGCCAGCAGCGGCTCCAGTTCGAGCGCGTAGTTGTTCTTGTCGCCCTCTTTCTTGGGGTCAGGTGGGTAGGCCAGCGTATAGGACTGCCCCGGCTTGTTGGGCACCAGCTTGGAAATGCCATCACAAAAGGTGTAGCTCATGTCCATCACCCGGCCCACGTCACGAATGGCGGCCTTGGCGGCCATGGTGCCGAAGGTGGCGATCTGGCTTACCGCATCCTTGCCGTATTTGTCCTTCACGTAGTCGATCACGCGGTCGCGGTTCGCCTGACAAAAGTCAATGTCGAAGTCGGGCATCGACACACGCTCGGGATTCAAAAACCGTTCGAACAGCAGGTTGTATTCAAGCGGATCCAGATCGGTGATCTTGAGCGCATAGGCCACCAGAGACCCCGCACCTGAGCCCCGGCCAGGCCCCACGGGGCAACCGTGGGTTTTGGCCCACTGAATAAAGTCGCCCACAATCAAAAAGTAGCCCGGGAACCCCATCTTGAGAATGGTGTTGAGCTCGAACTCGAGCCGTTCCACATAGCGCGGCCGCTGCGCATTGCGTTTGGCTTCGTCGGGGAATAGCAGCCTGAGGCGGTCTTCCAGCCCCTCAAACGAAACATGGCGGAAGTAATCCTCCACCGACAGCACCTGCCCGTTCACGGGTGGGATGGGAAAATTGGGCAATTGCGGCTTGCCCAGCACCAGGCTGATGTTGCAACGGCGGGCGATTTCCACCGAATTGGCCAGGGCGGCAGGCAGGTCTTCAAACAGCGCCTGCATTTGCGCCGACGACTTGAAATATTGTTCGCGCGTGAACTTGCGCACACGCCGCTGGTTGCCCAGAATTTCGCCCTCGGAGATGCAGACCCGGGCCTCATGGGCCTCGTAGTCGTCGGCGGTGGCGAACTGCACGGGATGCGTGGCGACCACCGGCAGATTGAGCCGAGCCGCCAGCTGCACTGCAGCCACGACATGGGCCTCGTCGTCGGCGCGTCCCGCCCGTTGCACCTCCATATAAAAACGGTGCGGGAAGATACCGGCCAGCCGGAGCGCCAGGTGCGCCGCACCAGCATCATCGCCTTTCATGAGGGCTTGCCCCACTGGCCCCGCCTGGGCCCCGGCGATAGCGATCAACCCTTCGCCCAGCTCCTGCAACCACTCCCAGGTGCAAATGGCCTGGGCTTTGACCACGTTGCGGGTCCAGGCGCGCGCCAGCAATTCAGACAGATTCAGGTAACCCTGGTGCCCCTGCACCAGCAGCAATATGCGCGACGGCGCCGCTCCGGCCTCGCCTTCCACGAACACTTCGGCGCCCAGAATCGGCTTGACGCCCTTGCCGCGCATTTCCTTGTAGAACTTGATGGCACCAAAAAGGTTGCTGAGATCGGTAATGGCCAATGCGGGCTGGCCATCCTTGGCCGCTGCCTTGGCCAACTCATCGATGCGATTGGTGCCGTCAACGACGGAGAACTCGGTGTGCAGGCGAAGGTGAACAAACATGGGCCCCATTGTAGGAAGCCCCACCTGGTCCGGCATCGAAAATGACCCGATTCAGCGCGCAAAGCTCGGCAGCGTGCGTCGGTACAATGCCAGCGTCGGTCCAGGTTCTGTCGCAGGCCAAGCCGCACCCTATCGGTGCGGCAACCTTTACAGCCCCTCACAAGACACACGTTCACCTTTAGCCTGAAAGCTGCCTGCAATGCTGCGTGCCTCACTGCCTTTTATCACTGCCCTGCTGACCGCCGGCCTGCTTGCGGGCTGCTCGAGCACTCCGGAAGACAAGACAGCGGGCTGGAGCCCCAACCGCATTTACTCGGAAGCCAAGGACGAACTCAATAGCGGCGCTTTCGACAAGGCGGTGCCATTGCTCGAAAAGCTGGAAGGCCGCGCAGCAGGCACTCCCTTGGCCCAGCAGGCCCAGCTGGACAAGGCCTATGCGCAGTACAAGGCTGGCGAAAAGGCACAGGCCATCGCCACGCTCGACCGGTTCATGAAGCTTCACCCGGCCAGCCCGGCACTGGATTACGCGCTCTACCTGAAAGGCCTGGTCAACTTCAACGACAACCTGGGTCTTTTTTCCTGGATCTCCCAGCAGGACCTGTCCGAACGCGATCAGAAAGCGGCCAAGGACTCCTTTGAGTCGTTCAGCGAACTGGCCACGCGTTTCCCTGACTCCCGCTATGCCAAAGACGCTCGCCAGCGCATGACCTACATCGTCAATTCGCTGGCCCAGTATGAGGTGCACGTCGCCCGCTATTACTTCCAGCGCGGCGCTTATGTGGCAGCCATTGGCCGCGCGCAGGCCGCGCTGGCCGATTACCAGGGTGTGCCCGCACTCGAAGAGGCGCTTTACATCCTGATCCAGTCCTACGATGCCCTCGGAATGACCCAGCTGCGCGACGACGCACGCCGGGTCATGCAGTCTTCCTATCCCCAAGGCGTTTACGCCACGGGCACCGTCAAGGCAAAGTCCAATCCTTGGTGGAAGTTCTGGTGAGCGCATCCAGCGCGGCCTCAAACTCCTCAGGACTTTCAAGAACACGCATGGGAGGCAATGCGCGCATCAGCCGCTTGCCGTAGCCCATGGTCACCAGCCGCGTGTCGCACACGACCAGCACGCCCCGGTCCGATTCCCGCCGTATCAGCCGCCCCGCACCTTGCTTGAGTGCCACAGCGGCCTCGGGCACCGCAAGCATCTGAAACGAACGCCCACCGGCGACCTCAATGCGTTGACTGCGCGCATCCATCAGCGGATCGCCGGGCGCAGGAAAGGGCAACTTGTCGATGATGACCAGCTGCAAGGCGTCGCCTGGGACATCAACACCTTCCCAGAATGAGGCCGAGGCCACCAGCAGGCAGCCGCGCCCGCCGCTTGTCGCCCCCTCGCGAAAGCGTTCCATCAGATGGCGCTTTGGCCAGTCCCCCTGCACCAGCACTTCAAGCCCTTCAGTGCTGCTGAAACGGTCTTTCAGAATATCCCCAATCACCCGCAAAGCCTTAAGGGTTGTAGTCAGCACCAGCGTGCGCCCGCCAAGGCGGTCTGCAGCGGCCCCCGACAACCGGGCTACAGCGATGCTGTGCGCGGGATCAGAAGGCTTTGGCACATGCCGCGGCACATACAACGCGGCCTGGGAGGCATAGTCGAACGGGCTTTCCACGCGCAAGATCTCAGCATCCTGCAGGCCACAGCGCTCGGTGAACCACGTCAGTCCGGCGTCGTCGCCCAGGGTTGCAGACGTGAAAATCCAGGCCCGCCCAGCATGCTGCGACGGCGCGGGCCACTCGTCGCCTTCGCCTTCGCAAGCTTCGGCAGGAGCCGCCAGCAACCGGGTTTGCATGGCCTGCGCAATATCGAGCGGTGATTCCACCAGCCGCAATTGCCCACCTGCCTCTACCCAGCGCACCGCATCCGGGCTGCAGGGTGCTGCAAAGCGTCCCAGGCGCGCCAGAATCTCCGAGCCGCGCTCATACAGGCGCATGAGGTCCGGGGATGTTTCGCTGAACGGGTCCAGTGTTTCCAGGGCTTGTGCACAGGCAAGAGATACCCGTCGAAAGGCCTCGTGCCAGCCGTCGGGAGCAACGGTTTCTGGCGCATCCCCGAGCCAGCGCAGCTTGGCGCCTGGCACGCCCGGCCCCACGGCAATCCGCAAATCGGCAGCGGCCTGCTCGATGCGGCCCGCCACCATGTTCCAGTCGGTCAAACCACGGGCATGCCGCAGACCAGCGGTCAGAATGTCACGGGAGAAATCCAGCAGTTGCCCCGTGGTCAGGTGCATGCCCATGAATTGCACACCGATTTCATTGATCTGGTGCGCCTCGTCAAACACCACGACCCGCACGGTTGGCAACAACTCGGCCATGCCCGACTCCCGCACGGCCACATCGGCAAAGAACAAATGGTGGTTGACCACCACCACATCCGCCGCCAGCGCTTCACGCCGTGCGAGGTTGACGTGGCACTGGCGAAAACGCGGGCACGAGGCCCCCAGGCAGTTGTCGCGGGTGGAGGTAACCAGCGCAATGACGGGCGAGCGCTCGTCGAGACCCGGCAGTTCCGCCAGATCCCCCGAGCGCGTGCTGTGCGACCACACCTCTACCTTGGCCAGCACCCGCTGAATGGTGCGGTCGTGCAGCTCAACATCCTGGCGGGCCTGTTCCATCCGGTGCAGGCACAGGTAGCTGCCACGCCCTTTCAGCAGGGCCGTGCGCACCGGCAAGGCCAGCGCAGAAACCAATTGGGGGAGATCCCGGGCAAAGAGCTGGTCCTGCAAGGCCTTGGTGGCCGTGGACAGCAAGACACGCTCTCCGCTGAGCAGCGCCGGGACCAGGTACGCGAATGTTTTGCCAACACCCGTACCCGCTTCCACCACCAGGGCGCCACCCTGCACAATGGTTCGGGCCACCGCTTCGGCCATGCGGATCTGGCCATCTCGCGCAAGGTAGTGCGACCCCATCTGCGCCAGCACCCCTTGGGGCTCAAATACCGCGTGCACGGCTTCCAGCAGGCTCATCACGCAGGCTCTTGGGGCTGGAGCGCGCGCGCGAAACAGCCGATTGCGCTGCGCAACGCCATGCGGCGGTTCTTCAGGCGCCTGCGCAAAACGTCGTCTGGCGGCTGTTCTTGCGGGCCCTCATCGATGCGCACGTTCAATACGGCAGGGGCCATACGCAAAACAATCAACGGACGAGGCAAGGAGTGGAGGTTCGATTTCAAGGCATTGACGGCGCCAAGCGCTCACGGGCATGGCAAAAATGCCACACGCGAATGAATAATACGTGGTCTGGCGCCCTGCGCCGATGCGCATTTGAGCCGCCGCCCCCCACAATCACCAGCATGACCAAAGCGTTCCGCCTTATCGCCTCGACCGGCATCCACAAGGGTGACCGCGAATACCAGCAAGACCAAGTGGCCCTGATCTCCCACGAACGCTACAACGGCTGCGTGCTGGGCGTGATTGCCGACGGCATGGGTGGCCGCAGTGGTGGGCGCAAGGCATCCGACCAGGTGATGATGACGGCCCGCCAGTTGTTCGAACGCTACTCGCCAGAGTCCGACGACCCTGCCGCAATGCTCAAGAACATGGTGGAAGAGGCGCACATCGTCATCCGCCTCACGGCCATTTCATCCGAACAGGAACCCCACAGCACCATTGCGGCGTTTTTGATCAACCCGCGCGGTGACTGCCACTGGGTTCATGCGGGCGATTCGCGCATTTACCATTTTGAGGGTGCCAGGCTGACCTTTCGCACCAGCGACCACTCTTATGTGCAGGCCTTGGTCGATCGTGGTGAGCTGACCGAAGCCGAGGCCAACATCCATCCGCATTCCAACATTCTGGTGGGCTGCCTGGGCACCGAGAGCGATCCACCCACCACCAGCCACACCATCCAGCACTTGCAGCCAGGCGATGTTTTGCTGGCCTGCAGCGATGGTGTGTGGCACTACTTTTCTCCCACCGAGCTGGCCTCGGTGGTCGATTCCCTGTCGCCGCGCGAGGCCACCGAATTTCTGATCGACAAGGCACGCTCGCGCGCACGCGGGGGTGGCGATAACCTGTCGCTGGTCGTCGTGAAGATTGAAGCCCTGGAAGAAGAGAAAAAAATGGGACGACTGAGCCCCATTTCCTCAAAAACCGCCTGAAGCGCGCAGGGCCAGCTCGCATGCGCGGGCGCGTGCTTCCCTTAGTCCCCGTCACCCCGCACTTCAGGGTTGAACGGGCGGCAGCCCCGACGACGCGGGCAAGGGAGCAGCCGGTTGGCGCCCTGCGGCGGCAGACTCGGCCTGCATTTTCTGCACCCGTTCGCGCCGCTCCTGCGCGGATTTCACGTTTTCAGCATGGCGGGACTGCGCCGTGGCCGCCCGCTCAGCGCTTTGCCTGGCACGCTGCGCCTGGTTTGCAGCGCTCGACTGCTGGCGGGCTCGCTGCTGCTCGGCCCGCTGCTGTGCGTCTCGTTGACGCTGCGTGCGCAAATCCTCCACGCCGACGGGAGCACCACGCCCCTCCCCTCGTGCCGAGCCTTGGGGTTGCGAACGGTCCGGAGCCACGCGTTGCTTTTCTTCGATCGAGCGCAACCGCTCGGCGGCTTTTTCCTTGCGCTCTGCGTCATTGAGTTGCAGCTCGCGCCCGCGCAGTTGCAGTTCTGCCCTGCGCGCCTGGGTTCGCACGTCGCGCAGGCAGTCTTCTACCGCAAACCGGCGATAACACGCGGTCTCCTCACGCTTTCGCGTGGCCGCGATGGCCTGGCGCTCCTGGTAAATATGCTCGCGCTCGGCCTGCCGCTGTGCCTGCACGGCGCTGTAACGATTTTCAGGCGGGGCAGGCTCCCCCGCTTGCGCCATCGCATGCCCGGCGATCAAACAGACCAGCCCCCCAATTGCCCATGCGTTTTTCATTACGTCAGTCCCGTATCAACAGTGCGGCGATCCAGCGCGAGAAACTCCTTGGACTGCATCTCGTGCAGCCGGGACACCGTGCGCGGAAACTCGTGGGCCAGAGGTCCTTCGGTGTACAGCTGCTCTGGCGGCACAGCCGCCGACATGATGAGCTTCACCCGCCGGTCATACAGCACGTCCACCAGCCAGGTAAAGCGCCGCGCAGGCGACGCCATGTTGACCGGCATATAGGGCACATCCGACAGCATTACCGTGTGGAACTGCGTGGCGATCTCCAGGTAGTCGTTCTGCGACCGGGGGCCACCGCACAGCGTCCTGAAGTCAAACCACACCACGCCCCCCGCCTTGCGCCGCGCCCGGATCTCGCGCGCTTCGATGTGCAGCACGGGGTCTTCATCGTGCACCTCGGCCAACTGGTCAAAGGCAGCATTCATTTCGGCATCTGCCTCGGGACCGAGGGGCGTGTGATAAAGCTTCACCTGCTCTAGCGTGCGACGCCGGTAGTCCGTGCCGTTGTCCACATTCACGACCTCCAGCTTTTCATTGAGCAGCGCAATAGCGGGCAGGATACGGTCGCGGTGCAAGCCATCGGGGTACAGATCGTCGGGCTTGAAGTTGGAGGTGGTGACAAACCCCACCCCGTTGTCAAACAGCGCCGCCAGCAAGCGGTGCAAGATCATCGCGTCGGTGATGTCGGCGACGTGAAACTCATCAAAGCAGATCAGCTTGTAGCGCTTGGCAATGCGCGCACCCAGCACATCCAGCGGGTTCACCGTGCCCTGCAGGCCAGCCAGCTCGCGGTGCACCTCGCGCATGAACTCGTGAAAATGCAGTCGCACCTTGCGCTTGAGTGGCACGGCGTTGAAAAAGCAATCCATGAGAAAGCTCTTGCCCCGCCCGACCCCGCCATACATGTATACGCCACGCGGAACTTCGGGGCGGTTGATGATCTTTTTAAGGGCGTTGGAGCGGCGCGACTTGTACGCCGCCCAGTCCTGGGCGCAGCGCTGGAGGGCGTCCACCGCGCGCAATTGCGCCGGATCGCTCTGAAAACCCTTGGCGGCAAGTTCTGCGAGATAGGTCTGTTTGACAGTCACGTTGAAGATGCCCCGATACTATGATGCTATAAAATAAATAGCTGCTAGCGCTTACTGCATAAGCGCTAGCAGCCAATTTGACTCAAAGAATCAGAAATTCAGCGTGCGTTTGTCCACGGCCAGGGCGGCCTCCTTGGTCGCTTCGCTCAAGCTGGGGTGCGCGTGGCAGATGCGGGCAATGTCTTCTGCGCTGGCCTTGAACTCCATGGCCACCACGGCTTCGGCAATCAGCTCGCTAACCTGCGGCCCCACCATGTGCACGCCCAGGATTTCATCCGTCACTGCATCGGCCAGGAACTTGACCATGCCCGTTGTGTCGCCCAGTGCCCGCGCGCGACCATTGGCCAGGAACGGGAACGTGCCCGCCTTGTACTTCACGCCATCGGCCTTCAGTTGCTGCTCGGTGCGGCCCACCCACGCGATTTCGGGGCTGGTGTAAATCACCCAGGGGATGGTGTTGAAGTTGACATGCCCGTGCTGGCCGGCCATGCGTTCAGCCACGGCCACGCCCTCTTCCTCGGCCTTGTGCGCCAGCATCGGGCCACGCACCACGTCACCCACGGCCCACACCCCAGGCAGGTTGGTCTTGCAATCGCCGTCCACCGCAATGGCACCGCGCTCGTCCAGCTGCAGGCCCACGGCTTCGGCATTCAGGCCGATGGTGTTGGGCACGCGGCCAATCGAGATGATGAGCTTGTCTGCGTCCAGGGTCTGGGCTTCACCCTTGCTGTTGGTGTAGGCGATGCTGACGCCCTTCTTGCTGTTCTTGATCTCGCCGACTTTCACGCCGAGTTCGATCTTGAGCCCCTGCTTGTCAAACGCCTTTTTGGCTTCCTTGGCGATCTGTTCGTCCACGGCACCCAGGAAAGTTGGCAGGCCTTCGAGCACGGTCACTTCCGCGCCCAGGCGGCGCCAGACCGAGCCCATCTCCAGGCCGATCACGCCCGAACCGATCAGGGCGAGCTTTTTGGGCACCGCGCCGATGCGCAGCGCACCGTCATTGGACAGGATGTTCACTTCATCAAATTCCGCACCGGGTAGCGCACGCGCGTTGGACCCGGTGGCAATGATGATCTGCTTGCCCACCAGAGTTTCCTCGGAGGCGCCGGCCACCTTGATTTCGTAGCCACCGTCGGCCGCCGCCTTCACGAACGAGCCACGGCCATGGAAGAAACTGACCTTGTTCTTCTTGAACAGGTACAGGATGCCGTCGTTGTTCTGCTTGACCACGCTGTCTTTGCGGGCCACCATCTTGGACACGTCCATCTTCACGCCGGTGGCGGTGATGCCGTGGTCGGCAAAGTGCTTGTTGGCATGCTCGAAATGCTCGGACGACTGCAGCAGCGCCTTCGACGGAATGCAGCCCACGTTGGTGCAGGTGCCGCCGGGGGCCGGGCCGCCCTTGTCGTTTTTCCATTCGTCGATACAGGCAACGTTCATGCCCAGCTGCGCTGCGCGAATGGCAGCGATGTAGCCACCGGGGCCGCCGCCGATCACGACGACATCAAATTGTTTGCTCATGAAAAATCTCACTCATTCAGTTGGTGAAAAACCCACCGACGGGCTCCAGCGCAGGCCAGGCCACATGGGTGGGTCGATGCTTGCAGCGCTCGGCGATTAGATGTCGAACAGCAGGCGCGAGGGGTCTTCCAGCGCGTCCTTCATGGCCACCAGACCCAGCACGGCTTCGCGGCCGTCGATGATGCGGTGGTCGTACGACATGGCCAGATAGTTCATCGGGCGCACCACAACCTGGCCGTTCTCGACCACGGCGCGGTCCTTGGTAGCGTGCACGCCCAAAATGGCCGACTGCGGTGGGTTGATGATTGGGGTGGACATCATCGAGCCGAAGGTGCCGCCGTTGGAGATCGAGAACGTGCCGCCGGTCATCTCTTCGATGCCCAGCTTGCCTTCTGCAGCCTTCTTACCAAATTCAGCAATCTTCTTCTCGATTTCGGCAAAGCTCATCTGGTCGGCGTTACGCAGTATGGGCACCACGAGACCACGGGGCGATCCCACGGCGATACCGATGTCAAAGTAGCCGTGGTAGACGATGTCGTTGCCATCGACCGAGGCATTGAGCACCGGGTATTTCTTGAGCGCATGCACGGCCGCCTTCACGAAGAAGCTCATGAAGCCGATCTTCACGCCGTGTTCCTTGGTGAACGCGTCCTGGAACTTCTTGCGCATATCCATCACAGGGGCCATGTTCACTTCGTTGAACGTGGTCAGGATGGCGTTGGTCGATTGCGACTGCAGCAGACGCTCGGCCACACGGGCGCGCAGGCGGCTCATGGGCACGCGCTGCTCGGGACGATCGCCCAGGTTCTGTGCAGCCGACGGAGCAGCCACTTGCGGCAATGCCTTGGTGGGCACACCGGTGGGAATGGCGCTGGGCGCCACGGCCTTGGCCGCACCAGCCGCCACCGCGCCGAGCACGTCGCCCTTGGTCACGCGGCCATCCTTGCCCGTGCCGGCCACAGCCGAGACCGACAGGTTGTTGTCGGCCAGCAGCTTGGCCGCTGCGGGCATGGCGACATCGGCCTTTGAGCCACCCGTTGCAGCAGCGGCCACGGCCACAGCAGCTGCAGGCGCGGCAGCTGCAGCAGCAGGTGCAGCGGCAGGAGCGGCGACACCGGCCGTGCCTTCGGTGTCGATCTTGGCGATCAACTGCTCGGCCACCACGGTGGCGCCATCACCCTGGACGATTTCTGCCAGCACGCCGGCAGCGGGTGCGGGCACTTCCAGCACAACCTTGTCGGTTTCGATTTCGATCAGGATTTCGTCCACGGCCACTGCCTCACCGGCCTTCTTTTTCCAGGTAAGCATGGTGGCCTCGGCCACGGATTCGGACAGTTGCGGTACTTTGACTTCTACGATAGCCATATCAATTCTTTCGGAATGGGGTTTTGTTCTGGAGGGGGATTGCCGGCCTTACTTGGTCAGGACAAAACCCTTGAGCTTGGCAAACGCGCCGTCCACCAGCGCCTTTTGCTGTTCCTGGTGCAGGTGCGAATAACCCACGGCAGGCGAAGCAGACGCCGCGCGGCCGGAGTAGCCCAGCTTCTGGCCTTCGAGCATGTTTTCGTGGATGTTGTGCTGGATGAAGAACCATGCGCCCTGGTTTTGCGGCTCATCCTGGCACCAGACGATGTCCACGGCGTTGGGGTACTTCTTGATCGCGGCGGCAAACGCCTTGTGCGGGAACGGATAGACCTGCTCGACGCGGATGATCGCCACGTCGTTGGCCTCGTTCTCGGTGCGCTTCTTCACCAGGTCGTAATAGACCTTGCCAGAGCAGGCAATCACGCGCTTGACCTTGTCGGCCTTCTTGTCGATGGCCTCGTTCTGCTCGGGAATCACCGTCTGGAAGTTGCCCTTGGTGAACTCGGACAGTGGCGAGGTGGCATCCTTGTTGCGCAGCAGCGACTTGGGCGTGAAGATGATCAGCGGCTTGCGCAGGTCACGCACCATCTGGCGGCGCAGCACATGGAAGATCTGGCTGGCCGTGGTGGGCTGGACGATCTGCATGTTGGCATCTGCCGCCAGCTGCATGAAGCGCTCCAGGCGGGCAGAGCTGTGCTCTGGGCCCTGGCCTTCGTAGCCGTGAGGCAGCATGAGCGTCAGGCCATTGGCACGGCCCCACTTCACCTCACCGGAGGCGATGAACTGGTCGATGACCACCTGCGCGCCGTTGGCGAAATCGCCAAACTGGGCTTCCCAGATGACGAGTGTGTTGGGGTCGGAGCCCGCATAGCCATACTCGAAGCCCAGCACGGCTTCTTCGGACAGGATGGAGTCGATCACGACGAACGGCGCCTGGTTTTCTGCAACGTTCTGCAGCGGCACGTAGGTTCCGGTGTCCCACTTCTCGCGTTTCTGGTCGTGAATCACGGCATGGCGGTGCGTAAACGTGCCACGGCCGCAGTCCTCGCCCGACAGACGCACCGGGTAGCCGCTGGCCACCAGCGACGCAAAAGCCATGTGCTCACCCATGCCCCAGTCCACGGGAGTGTCGCCACGGCCCATGGCAGCGCGGTCGTCATAGACCTTCTTGACGAGCTGGTGCGGCGTGACGGTTTCGGGAATGGTAGTGAGCTTCTCGGACAGGCGCTTCCATTCGGTCAGCGGGATCGCGGTGTCGCCAGCGTCGGTCCACTTCTTGCCCAGGAACGGGCTCCAGTCCACGGCGTACTTGCTCTTGAAGTTGGTCAGCACAGGATCAACCGTGTGCTTGCCGGCATCCATGGCGGCACGGTAGGCCTTGACCATGTCGTCGCCCAGCGTTTCGCCCAGGCCTTGCGCGGCCAGCTTGTCGGCGTACAGCTTGCGCGTGCCGGGGTGGGCGGCGATCTTCTTGTACATCAGAGGCTGCGTGAGCATGGGGGTGTCCTGCTCGTTGTGGCCCAGCTTGCGGAAACAGGTGATGTCCACCACCACGTCCTGGCGGAACTCCATGCGGAATTCCAGCGCCAGTTGCGTGGCCAGCACGACGGCTTCGGGATCGTCACCGTTGACGTGCAGCACCGGGGCTTCGACCATCTTCACGATGTCGGTGCAATACACGGTGGAGCGCATGTCGCGCGGATCCGATGTGGTGAAGCCGATCTGGTTGTTGATGATGATGTGCACCGTGCCGCCCGTGGTGTAGCCACGGGTCTGGGCCAGCGCCAGGGTTTCCTGGTTGACGCCCTGGCCACCAAAGGCCGCATCGCCATGCACCAGCACCGGCAGCACCTGGCTGCCCTTGGGGTCGTCACGGCGGTCCATGCGGGCGCGCACCGAGCCTTCCACCACCGGGTTCACGATTTCAAGGTGCGAGGGATTGAAGGCCAGCGACAAATGCACTGGGCCGCCCGCAGTGGACACGTCAGAGCTGAAACCCTGGTGGTACTTCACATCACCGGCGGGCAGGTCTTCAGGCGCCGTGTGGTCGAATTCGGCAAACAGATCCTTGGGCATCTTGCCCAGCGAGTTCACCAGCACGTTCAGGCGGCCGCGGTGGGCCATGCCGATGACGATTTCCTGCACGCCCTTGGCGCCGGCCGACTGGATCAACTCGTCCATCGCGGCGATGAAACTCTCACCGCCTTCCAGCGAGAAGCGCTTTTGGCCAACGTACTTGGTGTGCAGAAAGCGCTCCAGGCCTTCGGCGGCCGTCAGGCGGTCAAGGATCTGGCGTTTCTTGTCGGCATTGAACTGGGGCTTGCTGCGAATGCTTTCCAGCTTTTGCTGCCACCAGCGCTTTTGCGCCTGGTCACTGGTGTACATGAACTCGGCACCGAGGGTGCCGCAGTAGGTTTCACGCAGTGCATTGAGCAACTCGCGCAGGGACATGGTGTCCTTGCCGAAGAAGGTGTTGCTGATATTGAAGACCGTTTCCTGGTCTGCATCAGTGAAGTCGTAAAACGAGGGCTCCAGCTCGGGAATGGCGGGGCGCTCGGTGCGCTTGAGGGGGTCCAGATCGGCCCAGCGCTGGCCCACGTTGCGGTAGGCGGCAATCAGCTGCTGCACGGCGGTGCGCTTGCGGCCCATCTCGGCATCGTTGCTGGCAACCACCACCTTGGTGCCGCCTTGCTTTGCGCGCTCGGCAAAGGCATTGATCACGGGAAGGTGCGGAACGTCCTTGGCATTGGATCCGTCGACAGCGGGAACATGCTGCAACGCATCAAAATAATCGCGCCACGTATCGGGCACGCTGCCAGGGTTGGCAAGATAGTTTTCATACATCTCTTCGACATAGGGCGCATTGCCGCCGAAGAGGTAGGTGTTGCCTTGGTAGGCTTGATAGACGGATGTCGTATCGCTCATATTCCGCTGACCTCCGCTTCCCTTGGGGAAGCATTAGCTGGTTGAGAAACCTTCCGCGACACGGCTGGACCGATTTGCGGATGCGACTGTGGCTGGGGAAGGGCCTTTGTACGAGCGGTATTGTGCCATCGAACCGTCAGACGCTCCAGCCGGCGCCCCCCGGGGTTACCCACCCGCAGACACCGCAGCGGGTTGGAGGCCATTCACTCGCGTACAGTCCGGGCATTCCACTGCCACTGCACCTCCATGCCACCCTCACCCTTTCAGAACCGCGTGTTCCTGATTCTCTTGACGCTGGTCACAGTCGCCTTCGGGGCCATCCTTTGGCAGTTTCATGGCGCGGTGTTCTGGGGACTGGTGCTGGCCATCCTGTTTGCGCCCCTGCACCGCAGGCTGCTGCGCCGCATGCCACGCAGCCCCAACCGCGCGGCCCTTGCCACTTTGGCGCTGTGCATGCTGATCGTCATTTTGCCCATGACCCTGATCATGCTGTCCCTGGCACAGGAAGCCACAGGCATCTACGACCGCATGAAATCAGGCGAGCTGAACTTTGGCCAGTATCTGCAGCAGATCATTGCCGCCCTGCCGGCCTGGGCCGCCGGCCTGCTGGACCGCTTTCACCTCACAACCCTGGACGAGTTGCAGCAAAAGCTTTCGTCTGTGGCGGTGCAGGCCAGCCAGTTTGTGGCCACCAAGGCGCTGAACATTGGGCAAAACACCCTGGAGTTCGTGGTGAGCTTTGGCATCATGCTGTACCTGCTGTTCTTTTTGCTGCGCGACGGCGCGGCGCTGGCAACACGCATCGGAAACGCGATCCCCCTGGCCCAAGAACACAAGCACCAGCTGTCCAGCAAGTTCACCACCGTCATCCGCGCGACCGTCAAGGGCAACATCGTGGTGGCGGCCTCACAGGGTGCGCTGGGGGGCCTGATTTTCTGGATTCTGGGCATTCAGGGCCCCGTACTCTGGGGTGTGGCCATGGCGTTTTTGTCGCTGCTGCCCGCAGTGGGCGCCGGACTGGTGTGGGGGCCGGTGGCACTCTACTTTCTGGCCACCGGCGCCGTGTGGCAGAGCGTGGTGCTCACGCTGTATGGCGTTGGCGTGATCGGACTCGTGGACAACGTCCTGCGGCCCATACTCGTAGGCAAGGACACCAAGATGCCGGACTACGTGGTGCTGATTTCCACGCTGGGCGGCATGGCCATGTTCGGGCTGACCGGTTTTGTCATCGGCCCGGCGATTGCCGCCTTGTTCATCGCCAGCTGGGACCTCTTTGCCCCCCCGCACCCACCAGCCAACCCGCCAGGTATGAAACTCTGAGCGGCGCCTCGCGCGCCCGGCCGCGTTACGGACTTGGCCGTTTAATACGAAGCAACTGGATGCAGAGGCGTTTTGCGCGCAGCCATTGATCAGCGCTACGAATTGCTATTATTTTTATAGCTTCTACCGCTTTACCGACAAGGGCTAAAGGCCTTTTTCGCTTAATATCCTCAACTCGTTCGCACCACAGCGCCGTGCCCAGCCGTGGCACCTGCGGCCAGGCCGACCGGGGAGTCATGGGGCGGCGGCTTACTTGCGCGAATAGATCTGGTCGAAGCTCGCGTTGTCCGCAAAGTGGTCCTTGGCCGCCTTGTTCCAGCCACCAAAAGCGGCATCAATAGTGAACAGGTTCAGCTTGGGGAACTGTTTGGCGTACTTGGCCTTGGCCTTATCGGACACGGCCGGACGGTAGAAATTCTTGCCGGCGATGTCCTGGCCCTCTTCGGTGTAGAGGAACTTCAGGTACTCCTCGGCCACGGCGCGCGTGCCCTTCTTGTCCACGTTCTTGTCCACCACCGTGACGGCAGGCTCGGCGAGGATGGAAATCGAGGGCGCAATCACATCGAACTTGGTGCCAAATTCCTTTTCGAGCAGGTAGGCCTCGTTTTCCCAGGCGATCAGCACGTCGCCCTGGTTGCGCTGTGCAAAGGTAATGGTGGAGCCGCGCGCGCCGGTGTCGAGCACGGGCACGTTGCCGTACAGCTCGGCAACAAAATCCTTGGCCTGTGCATCGCTGCCGAACTTGCGCTTGGCGAATTCCCACGCCGCAAGGTAGTTCCAGCGCGCACCGCCCGAAGTCTTGGGGTTGGGGGTGATCACTTTCACATCGGCGCGCACCAGGTCATCCCAGTCCTTAATGCCCTTTGGGTTGCCCTGGCGCACCACCAGCACGATGGTGGAGGTGTAGGGCGAGCTGTTGTGCGGCAGACGCTTTTGCCAGTCTTTCGGAACCCAGCCGCCATTGTTGTGCAGCGCATCGGTGTCGCCCGCCAGCGCCAGGGTGGCCACATCGGCGTCCAGCCCGTCGATGATGGAGCGCGCCTGCTTGCCCGAGCCGCCGTGGCTTTGCTTGATGGTCACGTCCTGGCCGGTCTTGCCCTTCCAATATTTGGCAAAGGCCTGGTTGAATTCCACATACAACTCCCGGGTGGGGTCGTATGACACATTGAGCAGCGTCACAGACTGTGCAAACGACGGCAATGCTGTCAGGGCCAAACTGCCAGCCAGGGCGACGGCGAAGGGAAACTTGATAAAGTTGCGGCGAAAGTTCATTGAAAGCCTCTTTTATGAATGGGTTGCGGTGCAAAACACCGATGAAACGCATTCTGGAAGGCCATCTTCAAAACTGGAACGACTAAGATTTCAGTTCTTTATACCCAAATCATCTGAGCAACCCTTTTGCTCGCACATCACACAAGGAAATCCCATGGCACGCACCGTTCAATGCATCAAGCTCGGCAAGGAAGCCGAAGGTCTCGACTTTCCTCCCTACCCTGGCGAACTGGGTAAACGCATCTGGGAAAACGTGAGCAAGCAGGCGTGGGCGGACTGGATCAAGCACCAGACCATGCTGGTCAATGAAAACCGCCTGAACCTGGCCGACGCCCGCGCCCGCCAATACCTCGCCCGACAGATGGAAAACCACTTTTTTGGTGGCGGCGCAGACGCCGCAGCGGGATACGTCCCGCCCAGCGCGTAACGCAGTGCAGCGCTGCAAAAAGTGGGTTCGTCAAAACCATTTCTTTGGCGGTGGCGCACACGCCGCTGCAGGCTACGTGCCGCCCAGCGCGTAATGCGGTCCAGTGCAGCAATAAGCTGTTTCATTCACAACGGTAATCGGTTGACGGTGCCGGTCAGGCCTCGGCCTGCAAGCCACCGCGGACCCGCGTCTTTTTTCATCGCTCCTCATGTCCGAACCCATTGACTGGCTCCCGGACGGCACCCCGTACAGCCCCCGCTTCGGCGACCGTTATCACAGTGAAAACGGTGGGCTGGATCAGGCGCACCAGGTTTTCCTGCACGGCTGCGGCCTGCCTGCGGCATGGGCCGGACAGGCCCAATGGCGCATTCTCGAAACCGGGTTCGGCTTCGGGCTGAATTTTCTGGTCACCTGGGCGGCGTGGCGGACCGATGCGCAGCGCCCCCGCCTGCTGCACTTCATCTCGACAGAGGCCTGGCCCGTCAGTGCCGCTGACCTGCTGCGCGCTGCCTCGGCCCACCCGGAACTTGCGCCGCTGGCCCAGGAATTGCACGACCAGTTCTGGGGGCTGTTGCCGGGCGTGCACCGCCTCACCTTTGATGCCGGGCGCGTGATGTTGACACTGTGCATTGGCGACGCCCAAACGGTGCTGCGCCAGCAGGAATGGACCGTGGATTCGGTCTATCTGGACGGATTCAGCCCGCAGCGCAATCCAAAACTGTGGAACCTGCACACGCTCAAGGCCGTGGCGCGCTGCTGCCGCCGGGGCACGCGCCTGGCCACCTGGACCATTGCGCGCGCAGTGCGCGATGCGCTCACGCAATGCGGCTTCAATGTAGAGAAGGTGCCGGGCGTGCCGCCCAAGCGCGACAACCTGCAAGCCACCTTCGATCCTCGGTGGGAGCCACGCACTTCGCGCACCTCCCCTACCCGCCCCGTGCACGCTGCACCGGCCCGCTGCCTGGTGATCGGCGCAGGTCTGGCGGGCGCCGCCACGGCAGCCAGCCTGGCGCGGCGCGGCTGGCAGGTGCAGGTGCTGGACATGGGCGATGCACCGGCGGCGGGGGCCTCCGGACTGCCGGTGGGTCTGTTCGCCCCGCATCTCTCCCCGGACGACAACGTTTTCTCGCGCGTATCGCGCAGCGGCGTGCGCGCCATGCTGCAACAGTCGAAGGCGTTGTTGCAGGATGGCGTGGACTGGAATCCTTGCGGCGTGCTGGAGCGCCGGACCGAGCAGAACCTGGGCCTGCCCGCAGGCTGGGAACAAAGCCCTGGTGCCGACTGGAGCCAGGCAGCCAGCGCGCCCACCCTGCAAGCCGCCGGGCTGGCGCAAGACACCCCCGCCTGCTGGCATGCGAAAGCGGGCTGGGTGCAACCCGCGCGCCTAGTCCGCGCATTGCTGGCGCAGCCTGGCATCGCTTGGTGCCCCCGCAAATCGGTAGCGCGGCTGCAGCGCAGCCCGGCGACCAACAGCGCCACCACCGGGGACAGCGCCGCCACCGGGATATGGCAGGCACTGGATGACCACGGCCACACCATTGCCGAGGCTGAATGCGTGGTGCTGACCGCAGGCCCGGCCTGCAATGCGTTGCTTGCAGCCTCATCAGCACCCACCCTGCCACTGCAGTCTGTGCGCGGTCAGTTGTCGTGGGGTCGGCAAGACACGGGGGCTGCTGCCCTGCCCCCTTTTCCGGTCAACGGAAATGGCGGCCTGGTCGCCCATGTTCAGCGAGACGCGGGCCTTGCCTGGCACATGGGTTCCACCTTTGAACGGGACGTGGACGCCTTGCCGCTCACCTCCGCCGAAGTGGCGGCTGCCCATGCCACCAACTGGCGGCGCTTGCAGGAATTGCTGCCCAACGCGGCGCCCACGCTGCAGGCGGCGTTTGCCAGCACATCGCCCTCGGATAGTGCCGCAGTGCGCGCCTGGGCCAGCGTGCGCTGCACCGCAACCGACCGCCTGCCCATCGTCGGCCCTGTCGATGCCCAGTCCCTGCCCGGCCTGTGGGTCTGCACCGCCATGGGCGCGCGCGGGCTCACGCGGGCCGTGCTGTGCGGCGAACTGCTGGCCGCGCTGGTGAATGCCGAGCCGCTGCCACTGGATGCGCGTCTGGCGCGCGCCATGGGCACGGCGCGGCTGGAGAAATAACCTCCCGTGGCGTTTCGCGCCTTTCCGCCTTTCTTCGCGCTGCGCGCGGAAAGCGGGACGCCACCAGTTCAGCGGGTGGCGCTTGCACGGTAGCGGCTTGCCTGGGCCGCAAAAGAACAAGGCACAAAACCCCACCAAACCCCGCGCAACCCGCGCCACAGCTCGTGCATAAGCTTATTCGCATAAGGGCAGCACGAAACAATCGTTTGTTTTCATAAGCCGGGCCTCTACATTCGCAGCCATGCATGATTTGGCGTTTGTTTTTGCGGGCTTTGCCGTTGGGCTGATTGTGGGCTTGACCGGTGTGGGCGGCGGCTCGCTCATGACGCCCATACTCATCTTCTTCTTTGGCGTCAAGCCCCACCTGGCCATTGGCACCGACCTGCTGTTTGCGGCTTTCACCAAGATGGGCGGCACCGTGAGCATGGCGCGCCAGCGCCTGGTGCCCTGGCGCGTGGTGGGCCTGCTGTGCGCGGGCAGCATTCCGGCGGCACTGGCTGCGCTGTGGCTGCTGCACCGCATGGGGCCAGCCACCGAACAGGCCCAGCACCTCATGACGAGCACGCTGGGCATTGCCCTGCTGCTCACGGCCGCTGCCACGGCCTACAAGGTGCTGGCGTTTTCGCCACAACACCAGGCTGCCGAGGTGGCTGCCCGCCGCGCCAATGCGGCCAACGCCGCCGAGCCACGCCACTGGAGCCTGCCGGTGCTGCTGGGCGCGGTGATCGGAATGCTGGTCACCTTCACCTCGGTGGGCGCGGGGGCCATTGGCGTCACCGTGCTGCTGCTGGTGTTTCCGCACCTGCCGCTGCCGCGCATCATTGCGGCCGATATTGCCTACGCCGTGCCGCTGACGCTGGTGGCCGGCCTGGGCCACGCTTCGCTGGGCTCGGTTGATTGGCCGCTGCTGCTGCAACTGCTGGCCGGTTCGCTGCCCGGCATCTGGCTGGGCTCGCGCCTGGTTTCCCGCACCCCCGAGCGCCTGATCCGCTCGGCCCTTTCCGTGCTGCTCGCCTGGGCGGGCGCCAAACTCGTTTTGATTTAAGAGGCTCATTGCCCCATGTACCAATACACCCAATTCGACAAGCAATTCGTCCAACTGCGCGCCCAGCAGTTCCGCGACCAGCTCGACCGCTGGCAGCGCGGCGAACTGACCGACGAACAGCTTTTGCCGCTGCGCCTGCAAAACGGCTGGTACATCCAGCGCTACGCCCCCATGGCCCGCATTGCCGTGCCCTACGGCGAAATCAGCAGCACGCAACTGCGCATGCTGGCCCGCATCGCCCGTGACTACGACAAGCCCACACCCGAGCTGCTGGCCCATGCCCAGGCCACGCAGGACGAACTGCAGGCCGCCCAGCCCGGCCTGACACTGCACGCAGCGCCGCTCCAATACGGCTACGGGCACTTCACCACGCGCACCAACGTGCAGTTCAACTGGATCCCCATCACCAAGGCCGCCGACGTGATGGACCTGCTCGCCAGCGTGGGCATGCATGGCATCCAGACCAGCGGCAACACCATCCGCAACATCACCACCGAGGCGTATGAAGGTATTGCGGAGGACGGCATCGTCGATACGCGCCCCTTCGCCGAGATCGCACGCCAGTGGAGCACGCTGCACCCCGAGTTCGCCTTCCTGCCGCGCAAGTTCAAGATCGCGTTCAACGGCTCTGCCGAAGACCGCGCCGCCACCGGCTGGTACGACATCGGCGTGCAGGCGCTCAAGAACAGTGCGGGCGAAGTGGGCTTTACCGTCAAGGTGGGCGGTGGCATGGGCCGCACGCCCATCATCGGCGCCGTAGTGCGCGAGTTTCTGCCCTGGAACCAGCTGCTCAACTACATCGAGGCCGTGATCCGCGTCTACAACGGCTACGGCCGCCGCGACAACAAGTGGAAGGCGCGTATCAAGATCCTGGTGAAGGCCGAGGGCCAGCAATTCATCGACGCAGTGGAGGCCGAGTACAAGGCCATCGTGGAGCAGGACGGCGCCCCGCACACCATCACCCAGGCCGAACTGGACCGCGTGCAGGCCAACTTTGTGGTTCCCGAGTTGAAACCCGCCAACCTGCCCAGCAGCGTCAAGACCGACGGCCAGCTCTACCAGCGCTGGCTGCAGCAAAACGTCACCGGCCACCGCCTGCCCGGCATGCGCGCCGTGACGCTGTCGTTCAAGCGCGTGGGCTTTGCACCCGGCGATGCCGACGCCGACACGATGGGCGCGCTGGCACAGCTGGCCGACCAGTTCAGCGCGGGCGAGGCGCGCCTGACGCACAAGCAGAACCTGCTGCTGCCCTGGGTGTTCGAAAGCGACCTGCCCGCCCTGTACGAAGCCGCGCGCAAGCTGGGCCTGGCCCAGCCCAACATCGGCCTGCTGACCGACATGATCGCCTGCCCGGGCGGCGACTTCTGCTCGCTGGCCAATGCGCGCAGCCTGCCCATTGCCGCGGCCATCACCGAGCGCTACCAGGACCTCGACGAAGTCTTCGACCTGGGACCCATCGACCTGCACATGAGCGGCTGCATCAACAGCTGCGGGCACCACCACAGCGGGCACATCGGCATCCTCGGGGTCGACAAGGACGGCAAGGAGTGGTACCAGATCACGCTGGGCGGTGCCGACGGCACGCGCCTGTCTGGCCCGGCCCTGGCGGGCAAGGTGGTCGGCCCCTCGTTCACCGCCTCGGAAGTGCCCGACGTGATCGAGGCCGTGCTCACCACCTTCCGCGCACTGCGCAAGCCTGGCGAGTTCTTCATTGATGCGCTGCGCCGCATCGGCCACGACCCGTTCAAGGACGCCGCCAACGGCGCGCGCCACCCCAAGCAGGCGCAAGAAGAAGCCATCACCGAATAAATCCAGATCACTATGAAAATAATAGCTGCCAGCGCTTTACCCACAAGCGCTGAAACCGAAAAAACCTTGCAGATCGCCAACGACGCCGAGCTGACCGACATCGTCGCCAGCGGCGCGCTGCAGGGCGTGGAGCGCATCGAGTTGCACTTTCCCAAGTTCACCGACGGCCGCGCGTTCAGCCAGGCCGTGCTGCTGCGCCGCCGCCATGGCTTTGCGGGCGACCTCCGCGCCACGGGCGATGTGCTGATCGACCAGCTGGTGCAGATGGCGCGCAGCGGCTTCACGAGCGCCGTGCTGGCCGAGGGCCAGAACCTGGCGGCCGCCGAGCGCCAGTTTGCGCGCTACAGCGCCTTCTACCAGGGCGATGCGTTGGAGCCGCGCCCGCTCTTCGCACGGGAGGCGGCATGAGCGCGGTGCGCGAGCTCGACCTGGCGCAGGTCAATGCCCGCTGGGGCCGCGATGCGTCGGCCCTGGTGGAGTGGGCCGTGGGCCTGGGCCAGCCCACCATCGTCACCACCAATTTTCGCCCGTTCGAGGCCGTGATCCTGCACCTGGTGACGCGCGTCAACCCCCAGGTTCCCGTGGTCTGGATGGACAACGGCTACAACACTGAAGCCACCTACCGCTTCGCCGACGAGGTGACCAAACAGCTGGGGCTGAACCTCAAGATCTACCTGCCACGCCGCTCGCGCGCGCACCGCGAGGCGGTGGACGGCGCAACGCCCGCGCTCGACGACCCACGCCATGCGGCCTTCACCGCCGAGGTGAAGCTCGAGCCCTTTGCCCGCGCCCTGCGCGAGACCGCACCGCAAGTCTGGTTCACCGCCCTGCGCGCCACCGACACCGCCGTGCGCGCACAGATGGACCCCGTCAGCATCAACCCCGATGGCCTGATCAAGGTCGCACCGCTGCTGCATTGGTCGTCCAAAGACCTGCACGAATACTGCGTCAAGCACGGCCTGCCCAACAACTTCGACTACGTGGACCCGACCAAGGGCGAAGACAACCGCGAGTGCGGCCTGCACCTGGCGCATTGAAATGACCACCCCCCTGAGTCGCTTCGCGCCTTCCCCCCGCTCTCGCATGGCTGCGCCATGCGGGCAGGGGGACGCAGCCAGCGCGACGAGGCGGCCCTTGCGTGGCTGCCCTCGCCTGGACTGCGCCAGTTGCATACGTCCCGGACATTGAACCGAACCACTGAGCACATTCACCCATGAACGCCCGCATCGACACCTCCACGCTGAGCCACCTCAGCAACCGCCACCTCGACGCGCTGGAAGAAGAAACCATCTTCATCCTGCGCGAGGTGGCCGCCGCTTTCGAACGCCCCGCCCTGCTGTTCTCGGGCGGCAAGGATTCGCTGGTCATGCTCAAGTGCGCCGAAAAGGCCTTTGGCACCAAGGCCAGCGGCGGCGGCATTCCGTACCCGCTGCTGATGATCGACACGGGCCACAACTTCCCCGAGGTGACGGACTTTCGCGACTTCCGCGCCAAGGAACTGGGCGCCGAACTCATCGTGCGCAGCGTCGAGGATTCGATGGCGCGCGGCACCGTGCGCCTGGCGCACCCGGGCGAGTCGCGCAACGTGCACCAGTCGGTCACGCTGCTCGAAGCGATTGAAGAGTTCCGCTTTGACGCGCTGATCGGCGGCGCCCGCCGCGACGAGGAAAAGGCCCGCGCCAAGGAGCGCATCTTCAGCCACCGCGACAGCTTTGGCCAGTGGCAGCCCAAAGCCCAGCGCCCCGAGTTGTGGACGCTGTTCAACACCCGCCTGCAGCCCGGTGAGCACTTTCGCGTGTTCCCCATCAGCAACTGGACCGAGCTCGATGTGTGGCAGTACATCGACCGCGAGGCCATCGCGCTGCCCTCGCTGTATTACACCCACCAGCGCCAGGTGGTCGAACGCAAGGGCCTGCTGGTGCCCGTGACCGAGCTGACCCCGCCGCGCGAAGGCGAAACGGTAGAGACCCGCCAGGTGCGCTTTCGCACCGTGGGCGACATCACCTGCACCTGCCCGGTGGAAAGCCCGGCCGCCACGGCTGCCGACATCGTCATCGAGACCCTGGCCGCCGACGTGAGCGAGCGCGGCGCCACCCGCATGGACGACAAGACCTCCGACGCCTCGATGGAAAAGCGCAAGAAAGACGGGTACTTCTAATGACAAATACTATCAATTCAATAGCTGCAAGCGCTTATCCAGAAAGCGCTGCAGCCCAAAATGACCATATCTCCGCGCTCAAGTTCATCACCTGCGGCAGCGTGGACGACGGCAAGAGCACGCTGATTGGCCGCCTGCTGGTGGACACCAAGGCGGTGCTGCAGGACCACCTGGCCGGCGTGCAGCGCGGCGGCGAGACCGACCTGGCCCTGCTGACCGATGGCCTGTCCGCCGAGCGCGAGCAAGGCATCACCATCGACGTGGCCTACCGCTACTTCGCCACCGAAACGCGCAAGTTCATCATTGGCGACGCGCCGGGCCACGAGCAGTACACCCGCAACATGGTCACCGCCGCCAGCAGCGCCGACGCCGCCGTGGTGCTGGTCGATGCCACCAAGCTCGACTGGCAAAACCCGCAGCTGGCCCTGCTGCCGCAAACCCGCCGCCACAGCCTGCTGGCCCACCTGCTGCGCGTAAACGCGCTGGTGTTTGCCGTGAACAAGCTCGACGCGGTGGCCGACCCCGCCCTGGCGTGGAAGCACATCCAGGGCGCACTGGCCGCGTTTGCCCAGGCCGCCGGCATTGCGGTGCACGCCATGGTGCCCGTGTCGGCCCTCAAGGGCTGGAACGTGGTGGACGCCAACGCAGGCTGGTGCGGCTACCAGGGCCCCACGCTGCTGCAGGTGCTCGAAGCGCTGCCCAACACGCCCGCCGACACGGCGCTGGCCCTGGCCTTCCCGGTGCAATGGGTTGAAAAATCCTCGTCATCGTCGTCGGACACCTCGCAAGGCCGCCGCGTGTTCTGGGGCCGCGTGGCTGCGGGCAACGTCGCGCCCGGTACCCCGGTGCAGATTTTCCCGAGCGGCCAGCTGGCCACCGTGGCCCAGGTGCTGGACCATGCCCGCCGCCCAGGCAAGGTGCCCGCGGGCACGAGCGCCGGCATCATCCTCGACCGCGAAGTCGATGTATCGCGCGGCGACTGGATCGTGGCTGCGCCCACCGAGGCAGCCCCGGCCGAAGACGATTTCGACACGCCCGCCGCTGTGCCCGCCTGGCCCGCCCGCCGCGAGCTGCGCACCACCGTGGCCTGGATGGACGACGAGCCCCTGGTGGCGGGCCGTGTTTACTGGGCGCTGCATGGCCACCGCTGGGTCAAGGCCAAGGTGAAAGCCGTGGTGCACCGGCTCAACATCAACACGCTGGCCGAAGAGCCCGCCACGCAACTCGATCCCAATGCCATCGGCCATGTGGATCTGCTGCTGCAAGAGGCCATTCCCGCAGCTGCATTTGGCACAGCGCGCGTGCTCGGATCACTGATATTGGTGGACACTGCCAGCCACAAAACCGCTGGGGCCGTGCTGGTCAACTGACCTGCATCAATCCCCTGAACCCACACTGACCGCAAGGCCCCTTTAATCTCGTCGGTGAAAGCTTCTAAAATCAAGGGTTTTCACCGACCCACACAATTCCTGCCATGACCCACGTCGTTTCCGAAAACTGCATCAAGTGCAAGTACACCGATTGTGTGGACGTGTGCCCCGTGGACTGCTTCCGCGAAGGCCCGAACATGCTCGTCATCGATCCCGACGAGTGCATTGACTGCGCCGTGTGCATCCCCGAGTGCCCGGCCAACGCCATCTTTGCCGAAGAAGACCTGCCGGCAGACCAGCTCGCGTTCATCAAGCTCAACGCCGACCTGTCTTTTGCTGACGGCTGGAAGAGCATTACCAAGCGCAAGCCCGCCCTGCCCGACGCCGACGAGTGGAACGGCAAGCCAGGCAAGGTCAAGGACCTGATCCGCTAATTGCGCGCGAGGCGCCCCTCCCGGGCCTGCACTGCGCAGCCCCACACCCGCGCCCCATCCCGTGAACACCGCCACTGCCCTCCTGGCCCCCACCGCCGCTGACGCCGTCGTCATCGGTGCGGGGCCTGTCGGCCTGTTCCAGGTGTTCCAGTTGGGCCTGCACGGCCTGCGCGCCCACGTCATCGACGCCCTGCCCCACCCCGGCGGCCAGTGCGCCGAGCTGTACGGCGACAAACCCATCTACGACATTCCCGCCATTGAGGCCTGCACCGGGCACGAACTGGTGCAGCGGCTGTGCGCGCAGATCAAGCCCTTTGGCCCCACGTTCCACCTGGGCCAGCAGGTGAACACCGTGCAGACCCAACCAGGCGGCGGCTTCCTCGTTGGCACCGCGCAGGGCACCCGGTTGTTGGCGCGCACTGTGTTCATCGCCGCCGGCGTAGGTGCCTTCATGCCACGCGCCCTCAAGCTGCCTGGCCTGGAGGCTTACGAAGGCACCCAGCTGCGCTACCGCCTGGACGACAGCACCAACCTCGCCGGCCAGCGCGTGGTGGTGCACGGCGGCGACGAACCCGCCGTGCAGCAGGCCATTGACTGCGCCACCGCCCCCGAGGCGCAGCGCCCCGCACACACCACCCTGCAGCACCGTCGCGACGTGTTCGACGCCCCGCCCACACTGCTGGAGCAACTGCAAGCCCTGCGCACCTCGGGCCGCATCGAGGTTGCCATCGGCGTGGCCAGCGGCATCGTCGAAGAACAGGGGCGCCTGGCCGCGCTGGAGCTGACCACGCCCGAGGGCCAGCCGCTGCGCCTGCCGCTCGACCTGCTGCTGGTGCGCCTGGGCCTGGTGCCGCGCCTGGGCCCTATCACCGAATGGGGCCTGCAGCTAGAGCGCAAGCAGCTCGTGGTCAACCCCGCCACCTTCTCCACCAGCGTGCCCGGCATCCACGCCGTGGGCGACGCCATCACCTACCCCGGCAAGCGCAAGCTCATTCTGAGCGGCTTCCACGAAGCCGCGCTCGCCGCCTTTGGCGCGGCCGAGTGGCTGGCGGGGCACAAGCTGCCGCTGGAGTACACGACCAGCAGCGAGAAGTTGCAAAAGCTGCTCGGAGTCAAGGCGAACTAACCCAGCGGATCACTCCGATGCTGCTGAAGCTGCCTCGATCTCCTGTGACCCGTTGAGAGAGCGCATTTTGCGGGACTGGCGTAGGCAATAATGCCCGCTGGAGGTGTCAGTGCTAACCCAATCTCTTGCAACAGGTCTCGACTTTGAAGACATGTTCAACCTTGCCCCTGTATCGCTGTGGATGGAAGATTACAGCGGGCTGAAACAATTGTTTGACCAGTGGCGTGCGGACGGCGTCACCGATCTGCTCGCCTTCTTGCAAGAAAATCCGCAGCGGCTGCAACGCTGCAGCCAGTCCTACAAGGTGGTGCAGGTCAATCAGTACACCCTCGACTTGTTCAAGGCTGCGGATCAGCAAACCCTGCAGAGTCGGCTGCATGAGGTTTTCCGTGGGGACATGCTCGACAGCATCGTGGCAGAGCTACTTGCGCTGTGGGAAGGCCAGCAGGGTTTCGAGACCCGGTCAGTGAACTATGCCCTGGACGGGCGACGGCTGGATGTTCAGGTCCGCGCCCGGGTGCTTCCCGGCTATGAGGACAGCTGGAGCCGGGTGTTGGTGTCACTGGAGGATGTGACAACCGAGGTTCGGGGCACGGAACAGCTGCAGCGCAGCGAGCGATATACCCGGGACCTGTTCGAACACTCGCCCGTATCGCTTTGGGTAGAAGACTTCAGCGAGGTGAAGCGACTGCTCGATGAAGTGCGCACCCGGGGCATCCGCGACTTCAGAACCTTTCTGAAAGTGCATCCGGAATTCGTCACGCGCTGCATGCAGGAAATCCGCGTGATCGACGTCAATCGCCGCACCTTGGAGATGTTTGGCGCAAGCGGCAAGCCAGAACTGCTGCAGAACCTCTCACGGGTTTTTCGGGGGGAAATGTACGAATCCTTTGCCGAGCAGTTGCAGGACTTGTGGGAAGGCAAGCTGGTGCAGCAGCGCGAAGTGGTGAACTATGCCCTCTCGGGTGACGTACTGCACATCCACCTGGAGTTCGCCGTCATGAGCAGCCATGCCGAGAACTGGGGATTGGTTCTGCTGTCCCTGGTGGACATCACCGCGCGCAAGAAAGCCGAGGCCTATCTGGAATACCTGGGCAAGCATGATGTGCTGACCCAGTTGCGCAACCGCGCTTTCTATATGGAAGAGCTGAACCGCCTGTCGCGCAAGGGGCCATGGCCCCTTTCAGTGATCGCCATCGACATGAATGGCCTCAAGACCGTCAATGACGAGCACGGCCATGCCGCAGGGGATGCCATGCTGCGCCGCGTGGGCGAGGTGCTTGCCAAGGCGGTGGATGCGCCGGCTTGCGCAGCCCGGATCGGCGGCGATGAATTCATGGTGCTGCTACCCGCAACGGATGAGCGCGGCGCCCAGGCGATGCAAGAGCGAATTTTGTCTCTTCTGGAGTTGAACAACCAGTTCTATCCCGGGCACACCATCCAGGTTTCCATGGGATCTGCGTGCGCTCAGGAAGGAGCGTTCATGGAAGCCGTGGTGCATCGCGCGGATCAGGAGATGTACGCACAAAAGAGTCGTTTTTACCAGGCAAGAGAGCAGGACCGGCGGTCGGACGCAGCCTGAGGTTTTCTGGCTCGAAGGGGTCTCTTTCGGACTCCGCACCGCCAGGCAGATGGGGCGCGACCCTGATAGCAGCGCCTTCTGCAGGCCGGATGAGTTCGCCTCGGGAACCGAGATTTCTGGATAGTCTCCCTGCACTCCAGCCTGCGCCCTGCCCCACCCCGCTAGAATCCGCCCCGCACCGCCGCAAGGCGCTGCACCGCTAGGGGTGCCCCGCAGCGCCAACGCTGCACGGGCTGAGAGAGTCCCTTTGAACCTGACTGAGATCATCCTCGCGCAGGGAAGCCCGTCCGCCATTCCACGCCCTTGACCGCGCTTGGCCCGGGTCTTCCTTGCGCTGCAACGCACCGCACTGCCAAGGAACCCGCATGAGCACCCACACCCCATCTGCCAACGAGGCGCTGACACCCGTTTCGAGCGAGCGGCGCGTCTTTGCCTGGCATGACCACGCGTCGCTGTGGTTCAGCCTGGGCGTTGGCCTGCTGGTGATGCAAGTGGGCGCGTACCTGATGCCCGCGCTGGGCACCCAAGAGGCCCTGTGGGCCATCGCGGCGGGCTCCATCCTGGGTGCCGGCCTGCTGGGCTGGGTGGCCAAGCTGGGCTGCGACAGCGGGCTGGCCAGTGCGGGCCTGATGCATGCGGTGTATGGCCGCACCTTTGCGGGGCTTCCCATCATCCTGAACATCGTGCAGCTGGTGGGCTGGGGCACGTTTGAGCTGGTGGTGATGCGCGATGCCACGGTAGCCATCGGTCAGCAATCGGCCACCATGGCAGGCGCGCACTGGCCAGTGCTGGCCACGCTGCTGTGGGGCGGCGTGGTGATGCTGCTCATCAGCGGCTCGATGGTGCAGCTGGTGCGCAAGGTGATTGCGCGCGTGGCGCTGCCGCTGGTGGTGGTGTCGCTTCTGTGGCTGAGCTGGCAATTTTTGTCGCTGGCGCAGGCCCAGGGTTTTGAAGCGCTGTGGAACCGCAAAGGCGAAGGCGGCATGGGCGTACTGCCCGCGCTGGATCTGGTGATTGCCATGCCGATCTCGTGGCTGCCCCTGGTGGCCGATTACGCCCGCCACGGCAAAAACGGCGGCGCGGCCTTGCGCGGCACCTGGCTGGGCTATGCGCTGGCCAACCTGTGGTGCTATGCGCTGGGTGTACTGGTGGCACTGACCTTGCCCAGCAAGGATCTGGTGCAGGCCTTGCTGCTGGCCCAGGGCGGGTTGATTGCGCTATCGCTGATCCTGATTGACGAGGTGGACAACGCCTATGGCGACACCTATTCGGGCGCCGTATCGGCCCACAGCCTGCTGCCACGCTGGAGCGTGCGCCGCTGGGGCCTGGCCATGACAGCGTTGTGCACCGCGCTGGCGCTGGTGCTGCCCATGCACAGCCTGGAGCCGTTTTTGCTGCTGCTGAGCTCGGTATTTGTGCCCTTGTTCGGCGTCATCCTGGGGCGCCTGGCTTTTGGCACCAATGCGCCCGCATTGCTGGCGCAGGCGCGCAAAGTCAACCCTGTGCCGGTTGCCATCTGGCTGGCAGGCATTGCTTTCTACCACCTGATGCCCATGGTCTCCACGTTGCTCGGTGCCGCTCTGCCCACGCTGGTGCTGTGTTTTGTGCTGGCATTCGCAACCCGCCCACGCCGCTGAACGATTTCGCGCAAGGGCAGCCCATGGTCTGCCCACAAAGGGACAGCGCTCTGCTTGCCTAAAATGGCCCATGAAATATTTTGTTCGATTCTTTTTCAAGACCCTGCGCATTGTTCTGGGCCCCGTGATGCTGCTCAAGGAGGCCTTGACGCGTCCCCAGGGCATAGTGCGTTCCACTGCCGGACAAGATTCGGTGGACCAATCGTGCCGCGCACTCGCCCTGTACCAATACAAGACCTGCCCTTTTTGCATCAAGGTGCGCCAGGAAATGCGTCGCCTGTCCCTGAAAATCACCCAGGTGGACGCTCAGCCGGAAGGTCCCGCCAGAGCCGAATTGACGCAGCAAGGTGGCCACACCAAGGCACCCTGCCTGAAGATCACGGACGAAGCTGGCAACAGCCTTTGGCTCTACGACTCCGAAAAAATCATTGCCTACTTGCGCAGCAATTTCGCGCAGGTGGTTTGAGGACCTCTTTAGCGCTTCAGCTCTTAACGGGCCACGCAGGACTCGAACTCAATCTTGCAGCACCCGCTGCACTATGGGCGCATAACCATGATTTAGTGGCCCGTGGCCCTGGCCGGTATGCACATCGGCACCGGCAGCAATGGCGCCCAGGATGTAGGCACGGGCTTTTTCCACGGCCTGCGGCAGTGGGAGACCCTGCGCCAAAAATGCGGCGATGGCCGACGACAGCGTGCAGCCCGTGCCATGGCCGTTGTGCGTGGAAATGCGCGCGCTTTCGAGGCGCTTGCGCAGGCCTGCCCGCGTGGCCAGCAGGTCCACCACGCGCTCGCCTTTCAGGTGCCCGCCCTTGAGCAGCACGGCAGGCGCGCCCAGGGCCAACAGGTCCCGCGCCGCGTCGTCAAGGGCATCAATGCCTTCGATCTCGCGGCCCAGCAGCAACGCAGCTTCGTCGAGATTGGGTGTGACCACTTCGGCCAGCGGAAATAGCTCGTCCACCAACACCTGCACGGTTTCGCTGGCGATCAGGCGGTCGCCGCTGGTGGCCACCATCACCGGGTCGAGCACCACATGGGGAAGGCGGTGGGTGCGGATGGCCTGCGCCACCACCCGCACCACCTCGGGTGAAGCCAGCATGCCGATCTTGACTGCGTCCACGCCGATGTCCTGCGCCACGGCATCGATCTGCGCGCGCAGCATGTCGGGCGGCACACCATGGATGCCCGTCACGCCCAGCGTGTTTTGCGCGGTGATGGCGGTGATGGCGGTCATGCCGTAGCAGCCCAGCGCGCTGAAGGTTTTGAGGTCGGCCTGAATGCCTGCGCCGCCGCCGCTGTCGGAGCCGGCGATGGACAGCACGCGCACGTAGCGCGGCCGCAGCGTAGCGGAGCTTGTTGGAGTTGTCATGGCAAAAATTATGGCCTATGCGCCAGGTCAATTCGGGGCGCAGAGGGATATGCTGTAATTCCGGCTTACGGACGAAACAGGGGTGTCCCGCCAATATGGCGCGCGACTGAGAAAGACCCTGGAGCCACGAAACGACAAGTTCTCACAGCACCTCTTGGCGCTGGGCTCCGCTACCCGATCCAGGTCATGCTGGCGTGGGGAGTTTCCAGTAACGGCACAGCCCCGTTTTGTCCTCCTGTTGCCTACAGAAGGACGCATGAAACTCCAACCTTCCTCCATTGTCATTCTGGGTGCCGGCCTCATGGGCCGGCTTCTGGCTGTTGAACTGGCCCGCCAAGGCCACTCTGTTGAGGTTTTCGACAGCGGCGGCCCGGCCGCCGAGCATGCCGCAGCGCCCATTGCGGCCGCCATGGTGGCCCCACTGGCTGAGTCGGCCGTGACCGAACCGGGGGTAGTGCGCATGGGCCAATACTCCCTCACGCGCTGGCCCCAGATGCTGGCGGCGCTGGAACAGCCGGTGTTCTTTCAGCAAGAAGGCACGCTGATCGTCTGGCACCGCCAGGACTCTGCCGAGGCGCAGCGGCTGCAGCGCCTGCTGGAAACCACCCAGACCACCATTCCCGATCTGCCCGCAATGCAGGTGCTCGACAGCGCCGGCGTGGCTGCCGCCGAGCCCACGCTGGCGCACCGCTTTTCGCAAGGGCTTTATCTGCCCGGTGAAGGCCAGCTGGACAACCGTCAGTTGCTGGCCGCCCTGGCCCACGAGATGGATCGCCTGCAGGTGCGCTGCCACTGGCACACCCCGCGCGACCCTGGCGAGTTTTCGCCCGGCACACCCGGGCAGGCCGACTGGCTGCTCGACTGCCGCGGTCTGGGTGCGCGCGGCCAATGGCGTGCCTTGCGCGGCGTGCGGGGCGAAGTGGTGCGCCTGCACGCGCCCGAAGTCACGCTGCGGCGCCCCACCCGGGTGGTGCACCCGCGCTACCCCATCTACATTGCGCCCAAGGAAGATCATCTGTTTGTGATTGGCGCCACGGAAATCGAATCCGACGACCTGTCACCAGCCAGCGTGCGGTCCACCCTGGAGCTGCTGAGCGCCGCCTATGCCGTGCACAGCGGCTTTGCGGAGGCCCGCATTGTGGAAATCGCCACCCAGTGCCGCCCCACATTGCCCGACAATCTGCCCGCCGTGCGCCAATCGCAACCCCGGGTGCTGGAAGTGAACGGCCTATACCGCCATGGTTTCATGATCGCCCCGGCG
Organism: Acidovorax sp. 35-64-16; assembly: GCF_002281195.1. Lineage (NCBI taxonomy): Bacteria > Pseudomonadati > Pseudomonadota > Betaproteobacteria > Burkholderiales > Comamonadaceae > Acidovorax > Acidovorax sp. 35-64-16. The sequence continues at coordinate 45,929 of NZ_NCFM01000011.1, forward strand.
ATGCTCGACGTGGTGCTGGAGCTCATGGCCACGGGCCAGTCGCCGCTGGCATCCCGCTTTGATCTTGCCTTGCCCACCGGAGACGACAGCCGCGCGTTGCCATGAACATTCTGATCAATCAGACATCCCACGAACTGCCCGACAGCGCCACGCTGGCCGATGCCATTGCCGCCGTGGCGGCGCGTCCGCCCTTCGCGGTAGCGGTCAATACCGTTTTTGTGCCCAACACCCACTACGCCGATCAGCTGCTGCAGGCCGGCGACCGGGTGGAAATCATCTCTCCTGTGACGGGTGGCTGATGCCACCGCATGCCATGACCTCTTCCAATTCCGACGACATGCTGGTCCTTTATGGCCAGTCTTTTTCCAGCCGCCTCTTGCTGGGCACAGCACGCTATCCATCACCCAGCGTGCTGGAAGCCGCAGTGCAGCGCGCGCGCCCGGCCATGCTCACGGCATCACTGCGCCGCCAGGGCAGCCTTGGTGTCGAGGCGGGCAACAGCTTCTGGGAGCTGCTGCGCCGCCTGAATGTGCCCATCCTGCCCAACACCGCCGGTTGCCACAGCGTGCAAGAGGCCATCACCACGTCGCACATGGCGCGCGAGGTGTTCAACACCCCGTGGATCAAGCTGGAGCTGATTGGCGACGACTACACGCTGCAGCCCGACACGCTCAACCTGGTGGAAGCTGCCGCGCAACTCATCAAGGACGGCTTTCAGGTGCTGCCCTATTGCACCGAAGACCTCGTGCTGTGCCAGCGCCTGGTGGACGTAGGCTGCCAGGCCGTGATGCCCTGGGCTGCCCCCATTGGTACCGGGCGCGGCCCCGTCAACCCCTATGCGCTGCAGTTGCTGCGCGAGCGCCTGGATGTGCCGCTGCTGGTGGACGCAGGCCTGGGCCTGCCCTCGCACGCCTGCCAGGTCATGGAATGGGGTTATGACGGCGTTCTGCTGAACACTGCCGTTGCACTGGCGCAAGACCCCGTCACCATGGCCGGGGCATTTGCCGACGCGGTGCAGGCGGGGCGATCTGCCCGCAAGGCCGGCGCCATGGCAGCCCAGGACACCGCCCAGGCCAGCACCCCCGTGCTTGGCACCCCCTTCTGGCACCACGCCCACGAATGACGCCCATGAGTGATGTCCACGCCATGCTGCAAGAAATCCTGCAGCACCATGCCAGCGCGTTTCCCGGCTTTGCGGCGCAGCCCACGCCAGCGCCCACATCGCCAGATCCGGTGTACCAGGCTGCGCTTCAGGCTTGCAGCGCACTCGGGTTCATTACGCACGATGCAGAGTGCGTGGCCCACGCATGGCAGGCACGCAGCGCGCGCATGGGCCATTTTGCGCCCACGCCATGGCCTGATGAGCCGCAGGATTTTGGCCTGCAGCCAGCGCCACGGCGTAGCGCCTTTGCGTCTTGTCCGCAGCAGCTGGGCCTGTATGCCGTGCTGCCCGATGCGGTGTGGGTGGGGCGCATGGCGCGGGCCGGCGTACCCACCGTGCAGCTGCGTTTCAAATCAGACGACTGCGCCGCCGTGGCGCGCGAGGTGACAGCAGCCGTGCAGGCGGTGCAAGGCACGCAGGCGCTGCTGTTCATCAACGACCATTGGCGCCAGGCCATTGAGGCCGGGGCCTATGGCGTCCACCTCGGGCAGGAAGACCTCGACGCCCTGCAACCCAGCGAGTTGCAAGCCCTGCAGGCCTCGGGCCTGCGGCTGGGGGTGAGCACGCACGGCTACGCAGAAATGGTGCGCGCCGACGCCGTGGGCCCCAGCTATGTCGCCTTGGGGGCGGTGTTTCCCACGACGCTCAAAAAAATGGCGACGGCGCCCCAGGGCATAGGCCGCCTGGCGGCTTATGCGCGCCTGATGCAAGGCTATCCACTGGTGGCCATTGGAGGCATTGGCGCTGATCAGTTTGGCGAAGTGCTGGGCACCGGCGTGGGCTCTATCGCGGTGGTGCGGGCGCTGGTCAACGCACCCAACCCCGAAAAGGCTGCGCGCCAGCTAATGGCACGCATGGCCACAACGTAGCGCCCTGGCGCTGGGACAGCGTAAATGGGTCAGCGTCCAGGCTGCCGGGGATTTGCCGGTGGCTGCAACACCCCCACCACACCGCACAAGCGTCGGTAGCGGGGGTGGTTCTCACGTCAGCATGACCGAGAGCGACCTGGCACCGCAGCGCCCCGGGTTCGGTTCACACCTTGGGTTCGGGTTTGCGTTGTTCGAGCTCTTCGAGTTCAAGGCGCACTTCCACCAGATCGTTGGCCATGCCAAAGCCAATCGGCTGGTCTGGACGCGGCGCCACCGTGACCGGAACGGGTGGCAGATCGCTGAGCGTGAGATGCGGAGGATCGGACAAATCCAGGTCCAGCTCATGGGACTCTGTTGGTGCGCCGGGCTTCAGGACTGCGTTGCTAGAAAGTTCGGGCGCTGCGGGCGCATGATGACCAAAATCAAACTCCAGGCTGGCCGTCAGCGAATCCAGGGGCAGATCGACAACGGGGACCGCAGCCGAAGGCGATTTAACGTGCAACGGCTCTGACACTGCGCCGTCCAGAGCATCCAGCGGCGAAGCAAGTGGTGTTGTGCGCATGCGCGGAGGCGCTGCCCCACGAGCGCTTGCCGGCGTGGTTTGCGCAATGGCCAGCAACAGCAACAGATCGTCAAATGCCGCCAGATCAAACGGTGCAACCGATGCATCCCCCGCCCTGCGGAACAGATACTTTTCGAGCAACTGCAGCACGGAGGACGAGGTCCACTCTGCTTCGATGGCGGCCAGTGCATCAAGGTAATGCTCCAGAGGTCGGCCCTGGCGGCTGAACGCCGAGAACTCAGGCACCTGCGCATTGAAGTGGCTGCAAAACTGCTCGCGCAGCTGGGCAAAGTCGTCCGAGCGGCCCAGCGTGTGGTACAGCCGCAAAAGCTCCAGATAAGCCGATGGCGAGGTTTCGCGATGGGCTGCAATGTGCTTCTTGAGCACCTCCACGGCCTGGTCGTGCTGACCTACCGAAACAAAGAACTCGGCATGCTGCTGAAGATCAAAAAGGGCTTCGGGGTTGACGATGTGCCAGGGGCTTTCGGTGGGTGGCGCGGCTTTTGCCACCGATATGGGTTGCGGCGCGCGCTCTGGCGTTGCCATCGAGGGCGCGTCTCCAGGCTGGACGGGCTGCGATCCGGCGTGAATATACGTATCTTCAGCAAATTGCGAAGAGTCCTCCGGCCCCCACGTGTCGTGGGGATGGGGTACCAGATCATGGGGATCGTGATGACCGGCATCGCCGTGCTTGGCACTCAACGCAACCGAATCGCGCCAGGCCTGTATGGCCAGCCGGGAATCGCGGCGCGCCCTGGTCCATACCCAGGCCAGCAGGCCCGATACCAAGGCCAGCAAAGCCAGCAGCGCATAAACAAGCCCTGCAGGAAAGCGCTGGCTCTCGATCAAGGCAAGTCGCTGCTGCAATTCAGCAAAGCTGGCTTGGTCGGAGGCGGATTTGGCACGCAAGACGGCCATCTCGGCTTCGAGCGCACGCACGCGTTCGTCGTCTCGCTGTGCCGCTTCGGGTGCCGTGTTCATAGCCTTCCAGGCCGCTGCTGCTTCGAGCCGTTGTGAGGCCGAGGCCTGGGCCGGCAGGGCACCCATGTCGACTGAAGGACGCAGCGCAACGGACGGATCGGCCAAGGCATCCAGCGGTTCCATTACCAGCCGTGACCGCTCTGGCGCCGGGGGCGATGCCGCCACCTTGACAGGGGCAGCCTCGCGTGCGGGTGCTTTGGGGGCCACAGCCCGAGGCGCACGGGGTGGTGCAACGCGAGCTAGCTGCTTGGTGGTCTGTGGCTTGCGGGGGGCAGGAGTTGTGGCGTCGGCCTGTGCACTGGGGTCGGCGGGCGCTTGTGCGTTGCGACGCATGGCGGGAGACGAAGCGGGGCGCCCCGCACCTGCGCCCGCATCGCGGCCTGATGCGGGGGGGACCGACGCCAACTGGTCAATGTTCACCACGTGGCCGGGCACGTAGGCAACGGGTGGATCAACCAGAAAAGTGTAGTTGCGGGTGATTTTTCCTGAGCATCCAGCCGACATCCTGACAGAAATGACGGGCTCATTCACCGAACCCGCCACCTGCACACGCACCGCGGGGGAGCGCCCCGGCAACTTGGGCAACGCAGACACCCGCACCCGGGATTCGGGAACCGGAGAGTCGCCAAACGCCACATCTGCCGTGACACAGGACGAGGCAATATCTGCCCCCTCGTCGGGTTGCACATCAAAGGCGAGATCGACTGGAGCACCAAGAATGACGGCCCCCCGGCTTTGCCCCAGCGAAATGGCTGCAGCACCGCCGACGACCACCCAACACCCGGCCCCGAAAATAACGTTACGCAATTTCACAAAAATTTCTTTTTTTGGTGTGGTCATTTTTGCACACAAGTGCCAAAGAACGCCAACGCCATAATGCCGCCATGAAAAATCAGTTTCCCATCGTCGGCATCGTAGGCGCGGGCGCCATGGGCCGAGGCATTGCACAAATAGCGGCCCAGGCTGGCAGTCGGGTTCTCTTGCTCGACATGCAACCGGACGCCGCAGCATCGGCGCGCGGCAGCATCCAGGCCCAATGGCAGCGCCTGCAAGACAAAGGACGCATTTCCGATGAACAGGCCCAGGGCTGGGGCAACCTACTTGAGCCCGTTCCCACCATCGCCGACCTGGCGTCGTGTGACCTCGTCATCGAAGCCATCGTGGAGCGTCTGGATGCCAAACAGGCCCTTTTTGCCCAACTGGAGGCCGTGGTGGGGCCACACGCCGTGCTGGCCACCAATACATCCTCACTGGCGGTGACCGCCATCGGGGCCACATTGCGGCGGCCCGAACGGCTGGCGGGCTTTCACTTCTTCAACCCCGTGCCGCTGATGAAGGTGGTGGAGGTGATTGCCGGGCTTAAGACGGCCCCCACAGTGTGCGAGTCACTGTCCCACTATGCGCGCCAGATGGGGCACACACCGGTACAGGCGCAAGACACCCCAGGATTCATCGTCAACCATGCGGGGCGTGGATTTGGCACCGAAGCGCTGCGCATCGTCGGTGAAGGCGTGGCCGATTTCGCCACCATCGACCGCATCCTGCGCGACCAGGTGGGCTTCAAGCTGGGGCCGTTCGAACTCATGGATTTAACGGCCCTGGATGTCTCCCACCCCGTGATGGAGTCGATCTACCACCAGTATTACGAAGAACCGCGCTTTCGCCCCAGCGTGATCACTGCGCAGCGTCTGGCGGGCGGAATACTCGGCAAGAAGGTGGGCGAAGGGTTTTATCGCTACGAAAACGGCGTGGCGCAGGTTCCTGCCGAACCCGCTGTTCCCGAAGTTGCCAGCATTCCACCGGTGTGGGTTTCAACACGCGCGGCGCGGCGCGCCGAGCTCTACCAACTGCTCAAGGACCTGGGCGCCACCATTGAAACGGGCGCATCACCGTCGCAGACTGCCATCTCGCTGGTGGCACCGCTGGGTTTTGACATCACCACCGTCGCGGTCGTGGAACGGCTCGATCCCGCCCGCACCATCGGCATCGACATGCTCATTGACGATGCTGCCACCCGGCGGCGCGTGCTGGCCACCAATCCGGCCACGCGCGTGGATATTCGGGACGCTGCACACGCCCTTTTTGCCCGCGACGGCAAGGCCGTTAGCGTGATCCGGGACAGCGGTGGCTTTGTCACCCAGCGCGTGGTGGCCACCATCGTGAACATTGCCAGCGACATCTGCCAGCAGCAGATCTGCAGCCCGCGTGACCTGGAAACCGCTGTCACGCTGGGGCTGGGCTACCCACTCGGACCACTGGCCATGGGTGACCGCTGGGGCCCCACCAACATCCTCGAAGTGCTGTTCAACATGCAAACGGTGTATGGCGACACACGGTACCGCCCCAGCCCCTGGTTGCGCCGGCGCGGGGCCATCGGCCTGAGCCTGGCACACGTTGAAGAGCATTGAGGAAGCACCCAACCCTACCGCCTGCAAACTCCCCATGCCCGCACAACTTCAAGCCGCCCGCGAGGGCCAGACCCTGGTTCTGACGCTCAGCAACCCGGAACTGCGCAACGCCATCGACCCCGCCATGTATGCCGCCGGCATCGAGGCACTCAACGTGGCCGAGAGCAGCGCCGAGGTGCGCAGTGTTGTCATCACCGGGGCCGCAGGCGTGTTTTGCTCAGGAGGCAACCTGCTGCGTCTGCAAGCCAGCCGCCAGGCCGACCCGCAGGTGCAGGCGCAAAGCATCGAAGGCCTGCACAGCTGGATCGAGACCATTCGTACTTTTCCCAAGCCGGTGATTGCAGCAGTCGAAGGCGCTGCGGCAGGCGCCGGCTTTTCGCTGGCACTGGCATGCGACCTGGTGGTGGCGGCCCGCAATGCGGTGTTTGTGATGGCCTACAGCAACGTGGCCCTGTCGCCCGATGGCGGCGCCAGCTGGAGCCTGTCGCAGGCGCTGCCGCGCCAGCTGGCCACCGAGATCCTCATGTGCGGCGACCGGTTGACTGCCCAGCGCCTGCACGACCTGGGCATCGTCAACCGCGTGACCGAGCCCGGCAGTGCCCTGGCGACCGCGCTGGCGCTGGCAGAGCAGCTCAATGCGCGGGCGCCCAACGTGCTGGCCAGCATCAAGGAACTGGTGAGCGATGCGCCCCGCAACACCCTGTCCGCACACCTGGCAAGCGAACGGGACCACTTTGTCAAAAATCTGCACCACGCCAATGCCGGTGCGGGCATCGCGGCATTTCTGGACAAGCACACCCCGCAATACGAATAGCTGCCCACTTCACCTCCCACCCACGCACCCCCGGCGCCCCACAAGGTTTCGGGGGTTTTGCTTTGGGCAAAGGCAGCAGACACGCAGGTGACAACCCTGACAGTAAGTGCCCGTCCCTCACGCGACAATGGTTCTGTTTCAAGTCACACAAAAGACAGGCCATGGACGACCCGATTCTTACTATCGAAGAACGTGAAGCGATCAATTCCGGTCGCTGGTTTTCATCCCTCTCACCATCCCTTCGACACGACATCCTGCGATGTGCCTACGTCAAACGCTTCAAGGATGGCGGCCTCATAGCCGCCCGCGGCGACCCGCCCGAGGAGTGGATTGCCTGCGCGCGCGGTGCGGTGCGGGTGAGCTCCACCTCCATCTCCGGCAAGCAGATCACGCTGACCTATGTGGAGCCGGGCATCTGGTTCGGCGACGTGGCCATTTTCGACGGCGACCGGCGCACGCACGACGCCTATGCACATGGCGACACCACCATCCTGTGCGTGGCCAAGGCCGACTTCAAGAAAATTCTTGCGGCGCACACCGAGTTCTACGAAGCCATGCTGCGCCTGCACGCGCGGCGCATCCGGCAACTCTACGGCCTGGTCGAAGACCTCAACACCCTGCCCCTGCGCGCACGCCTGGCCAAGCAGCTGGTACACCTGGTGCGCAGCTACGGCATTCCCAGCCTGTCGGACGGCAGCGAAATGCGCATTGGCCTGCAGCTGGCACAGGAAGAACTGGCGCAACTGCTGGGTGCATCACGCCAACGGGTCAACCAGGAACTCAAGGCCATGGAACGCGAAGATGCCATCCGCATCGAGCCGGGCGGCCTGGTGGTGCGCGACCGCCAGGCGCTGATGCGGATCGCCGAAGCCGACGCCTGAGCACAGCGCCCCTGGGCTGCTGCAGGCCCCATTTTCTTGCGCCTGCGGTGCGGCAACCACGCCCTCTCAGTGCGACTACCTTTTGGAACTATGAGCAACTTTGATCACTTCGTTGGCACGCGCCCGGTCTCGGAGCAGCATGCATTCGACATTGACACCCTGACCGCATGGCTCACCCGCAACATGGAGGGCTTTACCGGCCCCATGACGGTCCAGATGTTCAAGGGTGGGCAATCCAACCCCACCTACAAGCTCATCACCCCCGGCGCCAGCTATGTGATGCGCGCCAAGCCCGGCCCTGTGGCCAAGCTGCTGCCATCGGCCCATGCCATCGAGCGCGAGTTTGCGGTGATGAGCGGCCTGTATGGCACCGATGTGCCAGTGCCACGCATGCATGTGCTGTGCGAAGACGAATCGGTGATTGGCCGCGCGTTTTATGTGATGGAGTGCATGCAGGGCCGTGTGCTGTGGGACCAGTCCCTGCCCGGCATGACGCCGACAGAGCGCGGCGCCATCTACAACGAAATGAACCGCGTGATTGCGGCCCTGCACTCGGTGAAGTTTGCCGACAGGGGCCTGGCAAGCTATGGCAAGCCCGGCAACTACTTTGATCGCCAGATCGGGCGCTGGAGCAAGCAGTATGTGGCCTCCATCACCCAGCCCATCGAAGAGATGGACAAGCTCATGCAGTGGCTGCCCGCCAACATGCCCGCCAGCGCCCGCGATGAGAGCAAGGTCTCCATCGTGCATGGCGACTACCGGCTCGATAACCTCATGTTCCACCCGACCGAGCCGCGCGTGGTTGCTGTGCTCGACTGGGAGCTGTCCACCCTGGGCCATCCCCTGGCCGATTTCAGCTACCACTGCATGAGCTGGCACATCCCTGCCGCGATGGGCCGGGGTATCGCGGGCCAAGACCTAGCGGCGCTGGGCATTCCCGACGAGGACAGCTACATCCGCCTGTACTGCGAGCGCACGGGCATCACCACGCCCGAGGCGCTGCGCGCCGACTGGAACTTCTACATGGCCTACAACATGTTCCGCATCGCCGCCATCCTGCAGGGCATCGCCAAGCGGGTGGAGGCGGGCACAGCCTCCAGCGCGCAGGCCAAGGCCTCGGGCGATACGGCGCGCCCCATGGCCCAGCTGGCCTGGTCGTTCGCCCAGCGCAGCTAAACCCACGATCGATTTTTTTGACGGAGACCCCCCATGGACTTTGACTACTCCCCCAAGACCAAGGAACTGCAGGCCAAGCTGCTCCAGTTCATGGACGACCACATCTACCCGGCCGAGGCAGCCTACGCCGCCGAGCTGGCCGCCAACACGGCCGTGGGCAAGCGCTGGACGCCGCTGCAGACCATCGAAAACCTCAAGCTCAAGGCCCAGGCCGCCGGGCTGTGGAACCTGTTCCTGCCCGTGGACACGGCCGAGGCATCTGGCTACCACGGTGCGGGCCTGACCAACCAGGAATACGCCCCCCTGGCCGAAATCATGGGCCGCGTGCTGTGGTCGAGCGAAGTCTTCAACTGCTCGGCCCCAGACACCGGCAACATGGAAACCATCGCCCGCTACGGTGACGCGGAAAACAAGGCCCGCTGGCTCAAGCCACTGCTCGAAGGCAAGATCCGCTCAGCCTTCGCCATGACCGAACCCGACGTGGCATCGAGCGACGCCACCAACATCGCCACCCGCATCGAGCGTGACGGCGACGACTACGTGATCAATGGCCGCAAGTGGTGGACATCGGGTGCCATGGACCCGCGCTGCTCGGTGTTCATCACCATGGGCAAGACCAACCCGGACGCCCCACGCCACTCGCAGCAGAGCATGATCCTCGTGCCCGCCAACACACCCGGCGTGAAGATCGTGCGTGCACTTAATGTGTTCGGCTACGACGACGCACCCCACGGCCACGCCGAGGTGCTGTTCGAGAACGTGCGCGTTCCAGCCTCCAACATCCTGCTGGGCGAAGGCCGTGGCTTCGAAATCGCACAAGGGCGCCTTGGCCCCGGACGCATCCACCACTGCATGCGCCTGATCGGCCTGGCAGAGCGCGCACTGGAACTCATGTGCAAGCGCTCCATGGCGCGCGTGGCCTTTGGCAAGACGGTGGCGCAGCAAGGCGTGACGCAAGAGCGCATTGCCGAGGCGCGCTGCAAGATCGACATGGCCCGCCTGCTCACGCTCAAGGCCGCGTGGCTGATGGACACCGCCGGAAACAAGGTCGCACGCACCGAAATCGCCATGATCAAGGTGGTGGCACCCACCATGGCCTGCGACGTGATCGACTGGGCCATGCAGGCGCACGGCGGCGGCGGCGTGAGTGACGACTTCCCGCTCGCCTTTACCTACGCCCAGGCACGCACACTGCGCTTTGCCGATGGCCCGGACGAAGTGCACCGCAACTCCATCGCCAAGATGGAACTGGGCAAGTACGCACCGCCAAAGCCCTGATCGCCCGCGGCTGCTGGCTGACAACACCGCTGTGCGCTGGCGGGTGCCACGCACACCAGTATTGCCAAGGCCCGCTTGCCACCCCTCCCCGCCTTCGGGTTGCCTCGGCAGCCCTGGGCGGGTTTTCTTATTTTGATAGCTACCAGCGCTTACGGAATAAGGGCTCAAGCCCGTTTTGGCTCATTTTTTCATCTGCAAAGAAAACAATTGCAGCGAGAAAGTCTTCACACGCCTCACGACTCTGCGGATCACCCCCAGGCCAGGGTGCTTTTTGTGCGCACACCCCGCACAGATGGAATGATTTCACCGCGATGGCAGCCATCGGCCCGCACCAAGACGATACGATGGCAGGCGCCATGCCTCGTTCTTGCACACCCCTGAATCCCCTGCCGCTGAACCGCCGCACGTTGCTGTGTGGTGCAGGTGCGTGGATTGCCACAGTGATGGCCCCGGCAGGCCACGCAGCGTCGGCAAACCTGCCCGCAACGCCGCTCGCAGACGGCCACCCTGCTGCTGGCACCAGCCCTTTGGTGCGCCAGCTGGTGCGCTGGATCGAAGGCACCGGCGACAACCAGGGCCTGCCCTTTGCGGTGGTAGACAAACTGGCCGCCCGCATCCACGTTTTTTCGGCACAGGCGCGGTGGCTGGGCTCTGCCCCGGTGCTGCTGGGTGCGGCGCGCGGCGACCATTCGGTGCCCGGCATCGGCCAGCGCCCGTTGGCCCAGGTTCGCCCCGAAGAACGCACCACCCCTGCCGGCCGTTTTGTGACCGAGCCTGGCCGCAACCTGCGCGGCGAAGACATCGTGTGGATTGACTACGAATCGGCGGTTTCGCTGCACCGCGTGCGCAGCGTCAGCGCTTCCGAGCGGCGCCTGCAACGTCTGGCCAGCCGCAGCGCGCAGGACAAACGGATCAGCTATGGCTGCATCAATGCGCCCGCGGCGTTTTACAACCAGTGGATCGATCCCTTGTTTGGGCGCTCCAGCGGCGTGGCCTATGTGCTGCCCGACACCGAACCATTTGCTTCTATATTTATAGCTGCTAGCGCTTATCCATAAAGGGCTAGAGCCATTTTTTTCATATATTCAGACGATCAAGACGCTGACCCGGCAGGGTTGCCGCAAGGGCGGTGCTGAGCGGCGTCCCCGGTCGCTCCAGGCCCGTCCCGCCGCCATTTGCGCCCTTGGCTGGCCTGCGCTGTGCCTGGGCACCCTTTCACGTACTCGTCCTGCCTTTTTTCGAGGCAAGAGACGCTATGGCGCGGGCACCAGCCGCAAATCGTGCTGCATGCGTGCAGGCTGCCGTTGCAGGTTGCGGTAACCCGCCTGCGCCCAAGTGGCACGCATGTCACGGTAGCGTGGGGAGAACACCAGCCCGCTCTGGCCCGTCTGGTAGATGAAGCGTGAGTTTTCCAGGTCGGCCAGGTCGTACACCGCGCGCAGCGAAGCCGCATGGCGGTTCACGAAAGCGCCCTTGGCGTCACCCGCGTTGTACTGCCCCGCATTCACCGTGTAGGCATCGCCGGGCGAAGGCACGTTGACATCAAAGTAAGGTGCCAGCAGCGCCACGTTGCCGAAGGGGCGGTGGCTGCTGAGCGCAGGATGGGCATCGCCCCAGCGCCAGCGAGCCGGGTCGGGGCCATAGTCGGCCTGCAGGCGATCCAGTGCACGCACCAGCGCGGCTGCCGACTGGTCGGCACACGACAGCGGCTGGCACCACCAGGCATCGTCGCGCTCCAGAATTCCTTCCAGGGCGGCGCGGTAGTCACGCTTGCCGTAGGTGGCCTTGAAGCGATCTTCCCCTATGTGGGGGGCAATCACGCCCCGTGCCAGCTCGTCCGTCCACGCGGCAAACACCAGCGGGGCGGCCCGGTGGGCATCCATGACGCCGTCAAAATCGTGCAGCAATGCCTGCACTTGTACCGCCAGCGGATGCTGTGGCGAGGCCTTGCGCACATGGGGCAGCAACCGCAGCGTGGCCAGCGACAAGACATCGGCCTGGATGGCCTGCATGCTGGCCCCATCGTGCCGGGGGGTCGCCTCGATCAGCTGGGCAATGCGGTCAAAACGGTATGGCAACGCCCAGTCTTGCGTGAGGTAATGCGGGTAGTCGGGCGCAGTGACGCGCTGGTTGGCGGTGGCCACCCAGCCCCTGCCGCCATCGTCCTGGGGCGCCTGGGCAGAGGGCAACCAGCCTCGCCAGTCGTAGCGCGCATCCCAGCCGGGCGACGGCGCCACGCCGCGAATGTCATTGTCCGCGTGGCGCAAAGGCACCTTGCCCATGGCCTTGAAGCGGATGCTGCCGTGCACATCGGCGGCCACCACGCTCTGCATGGGCGAGTGGTAGGGCTCCAGCGCCTCAAACAGCGCATCCACCGACTTTGCCTGGTTGGTCTGCAGCCCGGCAAGCACCGTCTGGTTGTCGGCATCCAGCGCACTCCAGCGCAGCGCCAGCACATATTTGCGCAGGTCCAGCACCTCGGCGTGCGGCTTTTGCACGTCGCTCAATACCGGGCCATGGCGGGTTGTGCGCAGCGGCAGCACCACATCGGGCTGGCCCTTGACGCGAATGGTCACGGTGCGCTGCGCAAAGGGCATCCAGCCCTCGGGCGTGCGGTACTGGCCGGGGTCGGCGGGGTTGATCTGCTCCAGATACAGGTCTTGCACATCCGGGCCGGTGTTGGTGAAACCCCAAACCACGCTGTCGGTGCGGCCCAGCACCACAAAGGGCAGCCCCGGCAAGGTGGCGCCGATGACATCCAGGGCACCAATGGGGGTGCCATCGGCAGCGGTGCCCGACGGCGCCTTGAGCCGCGCAAAATACCAGATGGCCGGCGCGCTCAGGCCCAGGTGGGGGTCGTTGGCAAGCAAGGGTTTGCCGCTGACCGTGCGCGAACCTGCCAGCACCCAGTTGTTGCTGCCCTTGCCTTCAGAGGTGCCGGCGTTGCGGGTGAGGTCTTGTGCCCAGGCCAGCATGCCCTGGCTGACCTGGCGCGAAAACACGCCCCCGGTCCCTTGCGGCGCGGCGCTTGTGGCCTCGGGCTTGCCGCCCAGGGTGTCGGTGGGGTTAGCTGGCGTTGCGGCATCCCGGTAGATGCCCAGTTGCCGGTACAAACTGGCCAGATCGGCCGACGCCGCAGGGGGCTCGCCCGGATAGGGCGGCATCAGCTGCCACAGGCGCCCGGTGTCCAGCGTTCTGGCCACCGACAGGCGGGCAAACTCGTTGCCCCAGTTGCCGCCCAGGTCCAGCGCCATCATCAACGCCCAGCCCACGCTGTCTTCAGGCTGCCAGACAGCACCGGTGGCGCCGCCGGGCTTTACCCCCAGCACATGAAACTCGGGGGGCAATGCCTGCGGCAGGTTTTTGTGGAAGGCATGAATGCCCTGGCTGTAGACCTGCAGCGCCTCGCGGGCGTGGGCGGGCAGCCCGGCATATTGCCGGCGTGCATGGCCCATGATGTCGAGCGCACGCATGAGCTTGTCGGTCTCCAGCGTGGCAGGGCCAAAAACTTCGGACAACTCGCCATGCATGACCCGGCGGTTGAATTCGAGCTGCCAGGTGCGCTCTTGCGCGTGCACGTAACCCATGGCAAACCACGCATCCTGCGCAGACTGCGCCTGGATGTGCGTGACATCGGCTGAATCGCGCTGCACGCTGACGCCATGGCGCAACCCTTGTACCGCCAAGCGCCCATCCAGCGCCGGAAAAGCACGCTGCACATACACGGCCATGCCGCCCCCCGCCAGCAAGGCCCCTGCTACCAGTGCGACGAATGCGCGTTGTGCCCACACCATGGTGTATGTCTCCTCAAGCTTTTGTTGGAAATGGGCGCTGCCCTGGCCGGTGCGGTGTGACCCGACCCTTTGCCAGCGCATGGCGCGGGGCGCGCGGGCAATCAACCGAGGTGCGCGCAGCCTCCGGCCACCTGGAATTTGACGACGGGAGCACTCGAATCAGCAAACGAAACCCCCAGCGCCATCTCGCCGGTGCCATGCAGGTTGCAGGCATCGCGGCGCAGTTGCACGGGGACATCGCTGCCATCAAAGCGCACCCAGGTGCCAAAGCTGCTCATGTCGGTCAGCACAAAACCGCTGCCGCGCCAATCGATGCGCGCGTGCAGCCGTGAAACGCGGGGGTCGTTAATGCACACGCGCGCATCGGTGGCGCGGCCAATGTGCACGGGTGCCTCGGCAGAGGTGAAGGACAGGTCGACGCCGTGCCACGAAAACTGGATCTGCCCCAGGACCGAGTCCACGGGTGCGAACTGGCTGACCAGCGCGGCCTGCATGGTCAACGAGTCGGGCTCTTCGTTTTCACGCCACTCCACCTGGTAGAGCATCAGCTTTTCGGATTTGCCGCGAATTCCCATCGTGCCCAGCTTGCGGTACCACACCGAGGGTGCGGCGCCCGACAGCAGCACCGCGGCTTCCGTGGCCCAGATTTCTGCGGGCCCGGCGCGCTCACACAATCGGGAAGCGACATTCACGGCATCGCCATAGCAATCTCCGTCCACATCCACCACATCGCCGCTGGCCACGCCCACGCGGATATTCATGCGCAGCGGCAGGGGCCATCGGCTCAGTCGTTCCTGGTGTCCGCGCAGCATGGCCGCAGCGGCCGAGACAGCGCTTGCCGCGTCTCCGAAAATTCCCAGTACACCGTCGCCCAGATTCTTCACGATGCGGCCGCGATGGGCTTCGATGGTGCCGCCAATCCACTGGGTAACCTGGGTGACGGCCTCGGTGGCTCGTTCATTGCCAAGGGTTTCATACAACGACGCGCTGCCTGAAATATCCGCAAACACGACCGTCGACAGAACACTCATGAACTCACGCCCTTTATTGCCTTTATCCGGATCAGTTTAGTGCAAGCCCTGCTGCAGCGCACGCGCTAAATGACACGGTCGTTCGCAAAAATCCAACCATCGCCCGTCCAGCCTCTTGTGCCCCCCACCAAAACAGCCCACACCCCGTGTAAAGTGGAGAAAAGTGGCCGTGGCGTGTTGTCTTTCTGCAAAAAGAGGAGCACACCCCTTGCGCGCCGCCTTGCTCCCGCGTAACTTGGCCCGTCCTGCCACTCGCAGACAGCCTGCCGTTTCTTCATGCGCTGGAACAAACCCAATCTTCGCAACAGTCTGCACGGCCTGCTTGGCCGCGATGCTCCTGCGTCGACTTCATGGGTGCGCAACCATGGTCTCGAAGAAGTTCGCTACGCGATGATCCAGTGCCTGGTGGGCCTCGGTGGCAGCGAAGTCGCCCGCATGAACATGCGCCTGCGCTACGCGAGCGATATCGAAGCGCTGTGGTACCTGCGCATGGATTTGCGCGCCATGCTGGTGCCGCTGCGGGGCGAGGCCGTCGCCAATGCCACGCTGACCCAATTGACACCGCTGTTTCAGGGGCAGTTGCCCCGCACGCTGGGCGGGGCATCCAGGCCCGCTAATCTTTAGAGCGGCTAACAAAACTCAGCGAAGCGGTTCTGGCTAGGCGCAGCGTCGCAGGCAGTACGAGTAGTACGACAAGACGCTGCAACGACGCCAGAAGAGTTTTGTTAGCCGCTCTTAATCTGCCATCAGTGCTGGTGTCCCCAGTAGAGCAGCGCATCACGGTCTTCCACTGACAGCGACACCTTCGCCCCCACCGGCAGCAACACCTTGGTTTGCACATGCCCGAATGGCAGATTGGTAAGCACGGGCGCCTTGATCTGGGTGCGCAGCCAGTCCACCACGGATTGCAGCTTGAACCCCTTGTCGTGGGGCGCCAGCTTGTAGTTGGTGAACTGCCCCAGCACCACGGCCTTCTGCTGGGCCAGGATGCCCGCGTGCAGCAGTTGCGTGAGCATGCGCTCGATGCGGTAGGGGTGCTCGCCCACGTCTTCCACGAACAGGATGCCGCCACGCACCGTGGGCAGATACGGCGTGCCCACCAGTCCCGTCAGCACAGCCAGGTTACCGCCCCAAAGGGTGGCGTTCTTCACGTACATGTCGGCCACTGCCGGCTTGCCGTCGGCTTGCGGTTTTTCACGCGCCATGCGCCAGCCAGCGCCCTCGCCGTGGCCCGTCAGCAGGTCATCAAAGCAGGCCAGCATGATGTCGTCGGGCTCGCCCTCGACACCAAAGTCGCCGATCAACCCGGGGCCGGCCCAGGTCACCGCGCCCGTCTGCGCCAGCACGGCACTCTGGAACGCCGTGAAATCGCTCAGGCCCACAAACTTCATGCCGCCATCGATGGCCTTGGCCACGGCCTTGTAGCGGATGCCCGGGAGGATGCGCGTGAGGCCATAAGCCCCTCGCGTGATCAGCGCCACGTCGGCCCCGCTGGCCGCTGCGCGGTGAATGGCGGCAAGGCGCGTGGCGTCATCACCGGCAAAGCGCGTGTGCACGGCCTGGGCATCGGGGTCCACTTCCACCTCGTGGCCCATGGCCTTCAGGCGCGCAATGCCGCGCTTGAACGCGGCCTTGTCGCGGATGGCGCCAGCGGGCGAGTAGATGTAGATGTGTTGGGGGCCGTGGTCGTGTTCGCAGTGCGACGGGTCGTGGTGGTGGGGCAAAGCGTTCAGGCCAGGCAGCGGCCTGCTCCGTAAGAATGGGGGGCACAACCTGGCAGGCTGCGCAATCAGGGCCTGAAGTATTCCACAGCCTGCACGGCGAGGGCCTGGCCGTGCTCTGGCACAAAGTGCCCCGCCTGTGGCAAAACGATGGGCGGCGGGCAGCCCCGAATGTCGCGTTGCAGCGCCTGCATGGCGGGCATGCCCAGCACCGGGTCTTGCACGCCTACAGCCATCAGGCTGCGCCCCTGCCAGTCGTGTTGCCAGAAATCGCGTGCCGCCCGTGACACGGCCGCCCCCTCGGCGTCTGCCTGCCCGGGCACCAGTGCCGGAAACGCGCGCAATGCGGCGCGGTAGCCACGGTCGGGAAACGGCGCATCGTAGGCCGCGCATTCGCTGCTGGTCAGGTGCGGGTTGCCGCGCGCAAACAGGCGCGCCACGCTGTACAGCGGTTTTTTGGCACACATCTCGCGCCATTGCGCAAAGCCGGGCGGCAGCGGTGCATCGCCCGTGGCCAGCATGGTGTTCATGACCAGCAGGCCCGCAAAACGCCCGGGCATGTCCATGGGCAAGGTCAGGCCCAAAATCCCGCCCCAGTCCTGCACCACCAGCACCGTGTTGCGCAGATCCAGCCGGTCAACCAGCTCCAGCAGTACCTGGCGGTGCCATGCGAATTGGTGAAAACCATCTTTCTTGGGTTTGTCGCTTTTGCCAAAACCAATCAGGTCGGGCGCCACCACGCGGTCGCCCGCCGCCAGAAACACGGGCAGCATGTGGCGGTAGAGATAGCTCCAGCTCGGGTTGCCATGCAGGCACAGCCAGGTGCGCGGCGACTGTTGCGGCCCCTCGTCCAGGTAGTGCATGCGCAGCCCCGCCAGGCTGGGCAGGTCGCTGATGTAATGCGGCGCCCAGGGGTAACCGGCCAGATCGGCAAAGGCCGCATCGGGCGTGCGCAGGGCGTCATCGCGCAGCGGATGGCGCGCCAAGGCCTGGGCGCGTTGCTGGGTGCGCCGTTGACGAAAAAAAGTGCCTAGCAGCGCGCTGCACTCGTGCGCGAGCACCCCGCCCTGCACGTCAGTGTGGTGGTTCAGCTCGGCATGCCCAAACAGGTTGAGCACCGAGCCCGCGGCGCCCGTCTTGGGGTCTGGTGCGCCAAACACCACGCGCTGCACGCGCGCATGCAGCATGGCGCCGCTGCACATGGCGCAGGGCTCCAGCGTGACATAGAGCGTGCAGCCATCGAGCCGGTAGTTGCCCAGATGCTGCGCCGCTGCGCGCAGCGCCACGATTTCCGCGTGTGCAGTGGGGTCGTTCCCCAACACCGGTGCGTTGCGGCCCGTGGCAATCACCTGGCCATCCTTGACCACCACCGCCCCCACCGGCACTTCGCCCGCCAGCGCTGCGGCCTGTGCCTGGGCCAGCGCCTGGCGCATCCAGTGCGCGTCTTGCTCCAATTGCATTGCTATATATTTAATAGCTGTTAGCGCTTTATCCATAAGCGCTACAGGCCATTTTGTTCAATATTTACTTGGAATCATCGGGCATGGGCCGGGCTTGCTGCATCAGGCCTTCCATCTGCTGCTTGACCTGCTGCTGCACCTGCTGGCTTTGCTCGCGCACCGTGCCCGTCGGCGCCGGGGTGGCTGCGCCGCTTGACGCGGCAGGCGGTTGCAACGAAGGCACCGGCGTGCGGGTGGACGCCAGTTGCTTCTTGGCCAGAACACCCACAATGGCCAGCGCCACCACCAGGCCCACCAATCCAAATACTCCACGCATGTCAGACCTCCGGGTTGTTTGCAGACTCGGGCACCATGCCCAGCCGTTCCATCCATTGCGCCAGCGCCTGGGCATCGGGATCGCCTTGCCGGTACTGTGCGTACATGGCGGCATGGGATTCACGCCGATGCTGGTTGAGCTTGAGCTTGCATTGCAGCTCCACCACCTCCAGCTCAAACGCCACGATGCCCGCCAGCATCTTGTGCGCAAACGCTTCGCCCAGGCCGCGCCACTGCGCCGCATAGGGCGGCTCGTGTTCGCCAATCAGCTGCTTGAGGAGCGCATCCTTGGCGGAGGGTTCCTCAATCAGACGGGCCTGCACGCGGCAGTGAACGGCCAGATAGTTCCAGGTGGGCACCCGGGCCAGATCCGGATACACCGACGGTGAAAGATAGGCCTGCGGCCCCATGAAAGTCACCAGCGCCTCGCGCCGCGCCTGCAGATAGCGCCAGTGCGGGTTGGGCCGGGCGCAATGGCCCAGCAGCACCAGCGTGTCGCCCCGCTCCTGCGCATGCAGCGGCAGGTGGGTGACGAAGGGAAACCCTTCATCGTCGGTGGACACCAGGCTGGCCAGCGGGTGCTCGCGCATCAGGGCGCGGGCATGGGCCGGGTCGTGTGAATGAAACTGGGGCGGCAGATACATGGGCCCCACTGTAGTGGCAAATCCGTGGTTATTGCCGCAAGGGCCCCCCGTTCACCCGCACGCCCCAGGCAGGGCCCGGCCCGCGCCGCGATGCCCTGCTGCATCCAGCCTGTGTCAGTTCAGCGGAACGCGGGTGCCATCCTTGTAGGTATAAAGCGTGACAGCAGGCGCCGCCAGCTCACCCTTGGCAATGAAGCTGATGTTGGCCGTTACACCCTTGTACTGGGTCTTGCTCAGGAAAGGGCCGAAGACCAGCGGGTCCACCGAGTTGGCGCGCTTCATGGCATCCACCAGCACCATGGCGGCGTCGTAGGCATAGGGGCTGTAGATCTGGAACTGGCCGGGGAACTTGGCGTCGTAACGCTTCTTCCAGTCGGCGCCGCCCTGCATCTTGTCCACCGATGCGCCACCGGTGGCACAGGTCACATTCTTGACAGCTGGCGACTTGCCGGCCAACTCGGGCAGCTTGGGCGTGCACAGTGCATCGCCGCCGAAATACTTCACGTCGCCCAGGCCCAGTTGCTCCATCTGGCGCAGCATGGGGCCCGCCTGTGCATCGAGGCCGCCGTAAAAGATGGCGTCGGGCTTCTTGTTCTTGATGGCCGTGAGAATGGCCATGAAGTCCGTGGCCTTGTCGTTGGTGAACTCCTCTGCCACCACCTTCAGGCCCTTTTGCAGCGCTGTGGCCTTGAACACCGAGGCCACGCCCTGGCCGTAGGCCGTGCGGTCGTCAATGATGGCCACGCTCTTGAGTTTGAGGGCATCTGCCGCAAACAGGGCCAGCGCCGCGCCCAGGGCGTTGTCGTTGGCGATAAGGCGGAACGACGTCTTGTAGCCAGGCTTGGTCAGGTCGGGGTTGGAAGCCGATGCCGTGATGTGTGGCAGATCACACTTGTCATAGATCGACGATGCGGGAATGGACGTGCCCGACTGCAGGTGGCCCACTACACCGGCCACCTTCTGGTCGCACAACTTTTGTGCCACGGCGGTGGCCTGGCGCGGGTCACCGGCGTCGTCCTCGGCGGCGATCACGAACTTGATCTTTTTGCCACCAATGACCAGGTTCTGCGTGTTCAGGTCGTCCACCGCCATGCGCACACCGTTTTCGGTGTCTTTGCCGATGTGGGCAATGCCACCCGATATGGGGCCAGCGTGGCCGATCTTGACGGTTTGCACGTCCTGGGCCAGCGTGGCGCCACAGGCCACGGCGAGGGCGGCAGCGGCCGTCCATTGCAGGGAAAAACGCAGGCGGTAAGCAGACATCACGGCTCCATTTCCATCAATATTGAAGAAAAACAGCACCCCACAGGGGCGCAAAACCCCGCATCGTACGCCCGTGTCTGGCCGCAGCCACAGCATGGGCAAACAAGCATGGATTTTTCTGGTGAATTAATTTCGCTTATGGATTTGTCGGTTGCAAAGGGCTCACCTGCAGCGTCTGTCGCAGTCACGGCCAGCAGTACCTCAAGCCTGTGCGTGCCGGCCGCCACGCCCGGCAACCGGCGCTGGGATAATTGCCCCATGTCTTTGCTGCCCCACCAGATCGAACTGCTCTCCCCCGCCCGCGACGCCGACATCGGCATCGAGGCCGTCAACCACGGCGCCGATGCCGTGTACATCGGTGGCCCCGCCTTTGGCGCCCGTGCCGGCGCGGGCAATGACATCCGCGATCTGGAGCGCCTGATTGCACACGCGCACCGCTTCAACACCCGCATTTTCATCACGCTCAACACCATCTTGCGCGATGACGAGCTGGAGGCAGCGCGCCGCATGGCCTGGCAGGTGTACGAGGCGGGTGCCGATGCGCTCATCATCCAGGACATGGGCCTCCTGGAGATCGACCTGCCCCCCATCCAGCTGCACGCCAGCACCCAGACCGACATTCGCACACCCGAAAAAGCGCGTTTTCTGCAGGACGCAGGCCTGTCGCAAATCGTGCTGGCGCGTGAACTCACGGTGCAGCAGATTGCCGCCGTGCACAAGGCGCTGGGCCCGGTCGATGCCCCCGGCCGCGCCAACATCGAGTTCTTCATCCACGGTGCGCTGTGCGTGGCCTACAGCGGCCAGTGCAACATCAGCCATGCACAAACGGGCCGCAGCGCCAACCGCGGCGACTGCAGCCAGGCCTGCCGCCTGCCCTACCAGGTGACCGATGCGCAGGGCCGCTTCATCGCGCACGACAAGCATGTGCTCTCGATGAAAGACAACAACCAGAGCGACAACCTGCGCGCGCTCATCGACGCGGGCGTGCGCAGCTTCAAGATCGAGGGGCGCTACAAGGACATGGGCTATGTGAAGAACATCACCGCCCACTACCGCACGCTGCTGGACGAGATCATCGAAGAACGCGAGGCCTCGGGCCACCCACTTTCGCGCTCGTCCAGCGGGCGCACCACCTTCACTTTCACGCCCGACCCGCTGCAAAACTTCAACCGCGAGTTCACCGACTACTTTGTGAACGGCCGCAAGGAAGACATCGGCGCCTTTGACACCCCCAAAAACCCCGGCCAGGCCATTGGCTGGGTCATCAAGGTGGGCCCCGACTTTGTGGAGCTGGAAGTGAGCAACCCCGCCACCATCCTGCACAACGGCGACGGCCTGTGCTACTACGACCTGCACAAGGAGCTGGTGGGCATGGCCATCAACCGGGCCGAGCCGGCCTCGCCGCGCAGCACCACGCAATGGCGCGTGTTTCCCAAAGACCCGATGGACGGCTTCAAGGACCTGCGCAAGGGCACCGAGATCAACCGCAACCGTGACATGGACTGGGTGCGCGTGCTCGACAAAAAATCGAGCGACCGGCGCATCGGCCTGTGGGTGCAGCTGGCTGAGCAACCCGGCGGCCTGACCCTCACGCTGACCGACGAAGACGGCTACACGGGCAGCGCGCGCATTCAGCACGCCCACCAAAGCGCCACCGATGCCGCCCGGGCCGAAGCCAGCCTGCGCGAACAGCTGGGCCGGTTTGGCGCCACGATTTTTGCAGTCAACGACACTGCCCTGCAGCTCTCGCAGCCCTGGTTTGTGCCCGCCTCGGCGCTCAATGCCTTGCGCCGCGAGGCGCTCAGCGACCTGGAGGCATCGCGCAGCAAGGGCTTTGTACGCCTGCCACGCGCCGCCCCGGTGGAGCCGCCCGCGCCCTACCCCGAAGACACGCTGAGCTTTCTGGGCAACGTGTTCAACCACAAGGCACACGATTTTTACGTGCGCCATGGCGTAAAGGTGATCGCTGCGGCCTACGAGGCGCATGAGGAGGAAGGCGAGGTCAGCCTCATGATCACCAAGCACTGCGTGCGCTATTCGATGAGCCTTTGCCCCAAGCAGGCCAAGGGCGTCACGGGCGTGCAGGGCACCATTCGGGCCGAGCCCTTGCAACTGATCAATGGCAAGGAAAAGCTCACTTTGCGCTTCGATTGCAAGCCTTGCGAGATGCATGTCATGGGCAAGATCAAGCGCGCCGTGCTCCAGCAAGTGCCCGAAGCGCCGGTTGCCTTCTACAAGACCAGGCCCCACAAGGCTCCCTGACGACCGTGACCGCGCGATAGCTGAATGGGCCATGCGGGTCCGGCGGGCCAAATTTATTGGTCAAATAGGCCTTTAGCCCTTACTGGATAAGCGCAAGCAGCTATGTTTTATATAGCATACATATCCACCGGGGACATCCCGCATCGGCTCAGTTGCAAAGCATGACATGTGTTTGGGCTAAGGTGGGACCTCCTTGTGAACACCCCCACCCGCGCGTGAGCCCCCACGGCATCGTTCATCGCCCCAACAGAAATACTGCATGACGACCGACCCCCTTACCCCTGCCAACGCCCCCCGAGCAGATGCCCACCTGCGCGACGCCCACGAGCTCGCCCAGGCCTACCAGGTCAATCCCGCTACCGGCCTGCACGATGAAGAGGCCACGCAGCGCGCACTGCAGCACGGCGCCAACGAACTGCAGGACCACGCACGGCGTGGCCCCCTGGCGCTGCTGGCCGACCAGTTCAAGGACTTCATGGTGCTGGTGCTGCTGGGCGCAGCCGTGATCTCGGGCGTGATCGGCGACCTCACCGACACGCTGGTCATCCTGGTCATCGTAGTGCTCAACGCCATCATCGGCTTCGTGCAAGCCTGGCGGGCAGACCAGGCCATGGCCGCGCTGCGCCAGCTGTCGGCGGCCCATGCCACCGTGCTGCGCGGCGGCGAAGTGCAGGTGGTGCCGGCGAGCGTGCTGGTGCCGGGCGACATCGTGCTTCTGGAAGCAGGCAACCAGATCCCGGCCGACCTGCGCCTGATCGAGATCGCACAACTGCAGGTGGACGAATCGGCACTCACGGGCGAATCGGTCACCGTGGCCAAGCAGACGGGCACCCTGGCCGCGCAAGACACCAGTGCCCTGGGCGACCGCGTCAACATGGCCTTCAAGGGCACCACCGCCACCCACGGCCGCGCGCGGGGCCTGGTGGTGGCCACCGGCATGCACACCGAACTGGGCAAGGTGGCCCGCCTGCTGGGCGGCGAAGACCGCAGCACGCCGCTGCAGCTGCGCCTGGCGGCCTTCGGCAAGCGCCTGGCCCTGGGGGTCATCGCCATCTGCATCGTGATTTTTGCGGTGGGCGTGTTGCGCGGGGAATCCCCGCTGCTGATGGCCCTCACCGCCATCAGCCTGGCCGTGGCGGCCATCCCCGAAGCGCTGCCCGCCGTGGTCACGGTGCTGCTGGCGCTGGGCGCGCGCCGCATGGTGGCGGTCAAGGCACTGGTGCGCCGGCTGCCTTCGGTGGAAACACTGGGCTCGGTCACCACCATCTGCTCAGACAAGACCGGCACCCTCACCCAGAACCACATGCACGCCGAACTGCTGCTGGCACAGGGCCAGCGCTGGGCACCTGGCGACCCGTTGCCCGGCCCCGTGCATGCAGAAGCCCTGCGCGCCGCTGCGCTGTGCAACGATGCCGCACGCCACGCACGCAGCGATGACGATGGCGCCTCCATTTCCCCCAGCCCCTGCGCCAACCCAACCGACTGGCAGGGCGACCCCACAGAAACCGCCCTGGTTCTGGCCGCCCATGCAGGCGGGCTGGACAAGGCACAGCTCGATGCAACCACCCCGCGCGTACAGGAACAGCCCTTCGACTCCGACCGCAAGCGCATGACCACCTTTCACCGCTGCGGCAATGGCGGCAGTGGCTTCGTGGCCTACACCAAGGGCGCCCCCGAGTCGGTGCTGCCGCGCTGCACGGCGCAGTGGACACCCGAAGGCGGGCAGCCGCTGGACACCGCCGCCGTGCTGGCCACGGCCAACCAGCTCGCCGCACAGGGCCTGCGGGTGCTGGCCCTGGCCCGGCGCAACCACGCGCGCCTGCCCGATACCAATGCCCTGGATGATGTGGAAAGCCAGCTGGAGCTGCTGGGCCTGATCGCCTTGATCGACCCGCCGCGCCCGGAAGCCCAGGCCGCCGTGCGCGACTGCATGAGCGCGGGCATCACCCCCGTGATGATCACGGGCGACCACCCCGCCACGGCGCGCGCCATCGCGCACCGCCTTGGCATCGTGGCCCATGCCGATGCGCCCGTGCTCACCGGCGCCGACTTGGCCCAGTTGGACGACGCTGCACTGCGCGCACGCGTGGAGCAGGTGCATGTGTATGCCCGCGTGGACCCGGCGCAGAAGATCCGCATCGTCGAGGCGCTGCAGGCCCAGGGCCATTTCGTGGCCATGACGGGCGACGGCGTGAACGACGCCCCGGCCCTCAAGCGCGCCGACATTGGCGTGTCCATGGGCAAGGGCGGCACCGACGTGGCACGCGAGGCCAGCAGCCTGGTGCTGCTGGACGACAACTTCGCCACCATCGTCGCGGCGGTGAAAGAGGGTCGGCGCATCTACGACAACATCCGCAAGTTCGTGCGCTACGCCATGACGGGCAACTCGGGCGAGATTTGGACCATCTTCCTGGCCCCGCTGCTGCTGCTGCCCATTCCGCTGCTGCCCATCCACATCCTGTGGGTCAACCTGGTGACCGACGGCCTGCCCGGCCTGGCCCTGGCGGCCGAACCGGCCGAGCGCGGCATCATGCAACGCCCTCCCCGCCCGCCGAACGAGAGCCTGTTTGCCCAGGGCATGTGGCAGCACATTCTGGGCATGGGCCTGCTGATCGCTGGCCTGTGCCTGGCCGTGCAGGCCTGGGCCTTGCACACCGGCCACGCGCACTGGCAGACCATGGTGTTCACCGTGCTCACGCTTGCGCAGATGGCCCATGTGATGGCCATCCGCTCCGAAAGCGAGCCGCTGTGGCGTCTGGGGCTGGCCAGCAACCGGCCCCTGCTGGGCGCCGTGCTGCTGACGTTTGCGCTGCAAATGGCCACCATCTACGTGCCGTTTCTCAACCCCATTTTCAGAACCGAGCCGCTGAGCCTGGGCGAGCTGGGCATCTGCGTGGCAGCGGCGCTGGTGGTGTATTGCGTGGTCGAGCTGGAGAAGGCGTGGCGGCGCAAACGCCGGGCCAGCGGCAGCGCCATCGACGACCCCGCCCCATAAGCACATAGCAAACGATTCGGTGGGGCGCCACGGCCGCCGGTGCAAGAATGTGCGCTGGCGCCCCGCCATCGCGGGTCATCGACAACATTTCACAACAGAGAGACTGCCAACCATGCACATCGAAACCCTTGCCGTCCACGCCGACTACTCCCCCGACCCCACCACCAAGTCTGCCGCCGTGCCGCTGTACCAGACGGTGGCCTACGCGTTTGACAGCGCCCAGCACGGTGCCGACCTGTTCGACCTGAAGGTGCCCGGCAACATCTACACACGCATCATGAACCCGACCAACGACGTGCTCGAAAAGCGCGTCGCGGCACTGGAGGGCGGCATTGCCGCGCTGGCCATGGCCTCGGGCATGGCGGCCATCACGGCGGCCATCCAGACCATTGCCGAGACCGGCGACAACATCGTTTCGGCAAGCACGCTGTATGGCGGCACCTACAACCTGTTTGCGCACACGTTTCCGCAGCAGGGCATCGAGGTGCGCTTTGCCGACCCGCGCGACCCGGCCAGCTTTGCGGCGCTGATCGACGCACGCACCAAGGCCGTGTTCTGCGAATCCATCGGCAACCCGCTGGGCAACGTGACCGACATCGCCGCGCTAGCCAAGGTGGCGCACGACCATGGTGTGCCACTGATCGTGGACAACACCGTGCCCAGCCCCTACCTGTGCCGCCCCATCGAGCACGGTGCCGACATCGTGGTGCACGCGCTCACCAAGTACATGAACGGCCACGGCAACAGCATCGGCGGCATCATCGTCGACAGCGGCAAGTTCCCGTGGGCCGAGCACAAGGAGCGCTTCAAGCGCCTGAACGAGCCCGACGTGAGCTACCACGGCGTGGTCTACACCGAGGCGCTGGGTGCTGCAGCCTACATTGGCCGCGCGCGTGGTGCCGCTGCGCAACATGGGCGCGGCGCTGTCGCCGTTCAACGCCTGGCTCACGCTGCAGGGCATCGAAACGCTGCCGCTGCGCATGGACCGCATCTGCGACAACGCATTGGCGCTGGCGAAACACCTGCAAAGCCACCCCAAGGTCGAATGGGTGCGCTACGCTGGCTTGCCCGACCACGCCGACCACGCACTCGCCCAAAAGCAGATGGGCGGGCGCGCATCGGGCATCCTGTCGTTCGGCCTGAAGGCCAGCGACGCCGACCCGCGTGCCGCAGGCGCCCGTTTCCTCGATGCCCTGCAATTGTTCACCCGCCTGGTGAACATTGGCGATGCCAAGTCCCTGGCTACCCACCCGGCCTCCACCACGCACCGCCAGCTCAATCCGGCCGAGCTGGCCAAGGCCGGTGTGAGCGAGAACATGGTGCGCCTGTCGGTGGGCATCGAGCACATCAGCGACCTGCAGGCCGACCTGGCGCAGGCGCTCGAGAAGGTGTGACCCAATGCCCGCCCTGCAGCGCTGACTGCCTGGCGGGCGCTTTTTGGATGACGGCGTCTGGCGTTTGACTGCGTCAGGCGCCCGGCATCAGGCGTCCGGCGTCAAACGTCCAACGCGAAGCACAAGTTATTTTGCGGCAGCCAATTACAGGCTGCGCGCCATGGCAATGTGGGCGATGCCAGCCTCTTCATAGGGCTCGCCCACCACCGCAAACCCTGCCCGGCGATAAAACACCTCAGCGCTGCGCTGTGCGTGCAACTGCACCTCGCGATCACCACGCGCACGGGCGGCATCCACCAGCGCCTGCAGCAATTGCCGCCCCCACTGCGCGCCGCGCACCGAGCGGTCCACCGCCATTCGGCCAATGCGGCCCACCCCGGGCGACTGCTGCAGCAACCGCCCCGTGGCAACCGGCATGCCCAAGCGGTTGTAAACCACAGCATGGCGCGCCGAAGCGTCGAGTGCATCGGCCTCTAGGTCGGCGGCAATGCCCTGCTCGCGCACAAACACGGCGGTGCGCAAGCGACCCGCATCGCGGCCCAGGGCATTCCAGTCGCCGGTGCGCACCTCGGCCATGTTGGCACCGGCCTCGAACCCTTCAAAAATGGCGCGCAGCGCCGGCGGCACGGGGCGCGAGGTTTGCGTGGCGGGGTCGGCAAACACGTAAACCAGTTCGCCCGACACCAGCAGCTGGTCGCCGCTGAAGATGCCCGCCTCGAACAGGCTGGACGAGTTGCCCACGCGGGCACAGCGCAAACCCACATCCAGCGTGTCATCCAGGTGCGCCGAGGCGTGGTATTCGACCGTGGCCTTCTTCACATACATCTCGCCGCCCAGGGCCAGCATGCTCGCTTCATAGGGCAAGGCCAGCGCGCGCCAATAGTCGGACATGGCGTTATCGATGTACATGAGGTAGTGCGCGTTGAACACGATCTTTTGCATGTCCACCTCGGCCCAGCGCACGCGCAGGCGGTGAACACAGCGGAAGTCACTGCGTTGCATGATTTTTTACTCCAGATGAAACGCCAGGCGCAGCGCGCGGGCTGCGTCGGCATGGGCCTTGCGCGCCTCGGGAATGGCGCGGCCCATCTTGATGAACTCATGGGTCACGCCGCGGTAGATTTCAAGGTCCACCGGCACACCGGCCAGGCGCAGTTTGTCGGCGTAGTCCACGCCCTCGTCTACCAGCGGGTCACATTCGGCCAGGCCGATCCAGGCGGGTGCCACACCGTCCACATCGGGTGCATGCAGCGGGGCAAAACGCCAGTCCTCACGCTCTGCGCGGCTTTGCACATAGTTGCCAAAGAACCAGCTGATGGCGGGCTCTTCCAGCACCAGCCCGCGCGCAAAGGTGGCGTGCGATGGCGTGTCCTGGTGGGCCGCGCAACCAGGGTAGAACAGCAGTTGCAGCGCCAGCGGCAGGCCCGCATCTCGCGCCAGGATGGCATTCACCGCGGCCAGCGTGCCGCCTGCACTGTCGCCGCCCACAGCCAGCCGTGCTGGGTCTGCGCGCAGGGTTTCTGCATGGGATGCCAGCCATTGCAGGGCATCCCACGCATCGTTGCTGGCCGCGGGAAAGCGGTGCTCCGGCGCCAGCCGGTAGTCCAGCGACACCACCATGCAGCCAGCAAGGCGCGCCAGCTCGCGGCAAAGAATGTCGTGCGTGGCAATGCTGCCAATGGTGAAGCCGCCGCCATGCATGTACAGCAGCAGTGGCAACCCCGCGTCGGTGCTTGGTGCATACAGCCTGGCGGCCATCGCATGGCCATCGCGGGCAGGGATGTGCAGGTCTTCCACCCGCGCCAGGGTTGCCTTGGGCACCTCCAGCACGCCGGCACCGGCTTCGTAGGCAACGCGAGCGTCCTGGGGTGAACGCGTATGCAGCGGCGCGTGGCCAGCGCGGGCCATGCGCTCAAGCACGCTGCGCATCTGGGGGGTCAGACGGGTGTGGTGAATGTGCAGATCGGTCAACGGTCGGAGTCTCGGCGCAGAACAGGGGAAGAGGACAGTGGCGGTGGTGCGCACCGCCCCAAGCGTGGATTACTTGAACGTCACGCGCACCGGTGCGGCGCCCGGCAGACCGTCGTAGGTGGCCATTACCGAGAGGCCCGCCTTGGGCGGCAGCAGTGGCGAGAAAGAGCCCAGGCTGATCAGGTCACCTGGCTGCATCGCCAAGCCCTCCTGGGCCAGCGCACCGGCCAGCCACACCACGGCGCTGAGCGGATGGCCCAGGATGTCGCTGCCCTTGCCGCCACCCAGACGGGCACCCGTGCCATCGGTCAGGGACACACTCATTTCAGCCAAGGCCTGCAGCAAGGCATAGCGTTCGGCACGGTAGGCAGGCACGGCCAGCGGGCTACCCGCTACGCCCAGCCGCGCGCCCACGTTGATGGCGCTCACGCCCGCGCCATTGAGCCTGGGTGGTGCCTGCACCATCAGGTCGGGCAACTCGATGAAGGGGATGATCTGGTCCACGGCCTCCAGCACATCCATGGGTGTCCTGGCGTGGTTGATGGCGGCACTTTTCACGCGTACCAGCATGTCGGCCTCGTACAGGGGCCTGGCGCCAAAGGCGGCATCGACCGTGGCACCATTTTGCAAAACCATGCCCTCGTAGAGCTTGCCCCACACCGGTTTGTCGGTGTTGAAGCGTTTTTGCACCGCCGGGTTGGTGAGGCCGGCCTTGTAGCCAATCACCTTGCCAACTCGCTGCGCGAGCAATTGATTGAGTTTGGCGCGCGAACAGGCACCATCCGCATCCGACAGGTTTTCGGGATTGGCCGCTGGTGTCCTGGCGACGTAGTGGGCCACCATGTCGGCGGCCTGCGCATCGGTCAGGCATTCGGCTTGTGCGGCTGTCGCCAACGCGACGGAAAACGCCAGCGCAATGAGGGTTTGCTTCGTGGCCATCGGTGTCTCCGGGTTGTAAAGTGTTTGGAGCAATCGTAAACGCAACTTCACCCATCGCCATGGCTTTCATCTACTACGTTACCCAGATCCAGTTCGAATACGGCGCCGTCCAGCTGCTCAAGCAAGAGTGCGAGCGCGTGGGCATCACGCGCCCGCTGGTCGTGACCGACCCTGGCGTGAAAGCCGCGGGCGTGCTGCAAAAAGCGCTGGACGCCCTGTCCGGCATGACCGTGGCGGTGTTCGACCAGACGCCATCGAACCCCACCGAAGCCGCCGTGCGCGCCGCCGTGCAGGTGTACCAGGCCCAGGGCTGCGACGGCCTCATCGCCGTGGGCGGTGGCTCGGCCATCGACTGCGCCAAAGGCATTGCGATTGCCGCCACGCACGAGGGGCCGCTCACCCATTACGCCACCATCGAGGGCGGCTCGCCGCGCATCACCGACCGCGCAGCACCCCTGATTGCCGTGCCCACCACCAGCGGCACCGGCAGCGAGGTGGCGCGCGGCGCGATCATCATCGTGGATGACCACCGCAAGCTGGGCTTTCACTCGTGGAACCTCGTGCCCAAGGCGGCCATCTGCGACCCCGAGCTCACGCTGGGCCTGCCGCCCCTGTTGACGGCCGCCACCGGCATGGACGCCATCGCGCACTGCATGGAAACCTTCATGTCGGCCGCGTTCAACCCGCCGGCCGATGGCATTGCGCTCGACGGGCTGGAACGCGGCTGGGCTGCCATCGAAAAGGCCACGCGTGATGGATCCGACCGCGAGGCGCGCCTGAACATGATGAGCGCCAGCATGCAAGGCGCCATGGCGTTCCAGAAAGGCCTGGGCGCCGTACACAGCCTGAGCCACAGCCTGGGCGGCGTGAACCCCCGCCTGCACCACGGCACCCTCAACGCCATGTTCCTGCCCGCCGTGGTGCGCTTCAACGCACAGGCGCCATCGGTGCAAAAAGACCGGCGACTGGAGCGCATGGCCCACGCCATGGGACTGGCCAGCGCAGGCGACATCCCCGACGCCATCCGCGACATGAACGCCCGCCTGGGCTTGCCCACCGGCCTGGCCGCCATGGGCGTGACCGAGTCGATGTTCGATGACATCATCAAGGGAGCCATGGCCGACCACTGCCACAAGACCAACCCGCGCGTGGCCACGGCCGACGAATACCGCGAGATGCTGACCCAGGCGCTTTGAGATCGGTGAGCCCTGTGCGTGGGCTCGATATCTTCACACTACAAAGGCTGCACCGCCCCCAAGTCGGGCCTGTGCAGCCACTCCCCCCACTCATCGGCCAGCTGCTGGCTGGCGCGGGTGGCGGCCAGCCAGGCGCGGGCGCGTGCCGTGGTGTCAGTGCCGTAATGCGTGAAATCATTGCGATCCGGCAGCTTGGCGTTGGGCAGGGTTTTGACCCACTCGGGGTTGGGTGACAGCAACACCATGGAATCAAGCGCAGGCGTGGTCTTGTGCCGCCAGGGAAGGCGTTTGTCGAGCCAGCCCGGCACCACCCGGTGCTGGAAATGCGGATACAGCACCAGCCCGGCGCCAGTGGCACGATGCCCAGGCAAGTTTTTATGGTGCTTTTGGCCTGTAGCGCCCGATAAATAAGCGCAGTCAGCTATGCTATTTATAGCAATATTATCCTCAACTCCGTAGCGCAGGTGCATGTGGTAGTCGGTAATACCGCCATCCCAATACGCACCGCGCGGGGCCCCCGCAATGTCATGCACCGCCTGCAGCACAAACGGAATCGAGCAACTGGCCTGCAGCGCCGACATGAAGTTGGCGGCGTTCAACGGCACCTGGCGGGTTCGGTAGTCACCGACCCCGAAGGGCAATGCGGCGCAGGCACCATCCGCATCCGGCGACGAGAACACCACGCGCTCCAGCCAGGCCCCCATCGCCTTGCGGTGCAACGCGTTGGTCAAAAAAGCCGCCAGATACCCCACGGGCGTGGCCACGGGGTGTTCACGCCCCAGCAGCCGGCGCCCGCGTGAGGTGACGATGTGCAGGCGGTAGCGCGGATGCTGCAACACCTCGTGCACCCGCCCCTCATAAAAAGACGCCAGGGTCTGCGCGAAGCGCTGGCTCACATGGGCCGCTGCAGGCCGCTTGCGGCCGGCAGGCAGGTCGTAGCTTTGGTGAACATAGTCATGCTCCAGCCGCTCCAGGGCCGCCACCGGCGCATCAAGGCACGCCGCAGCCATGCGCCAGGCGCCAATCGAGGCGCCCACCAGATGCACCGGGTGCTCTGACCTCGCCAGCCACTCACCAAAAATGAAACGATCCAGCGGCCCCAGGACCAAGCCCTTGGGGCCGCCCGCCGCAGCGGGAATCACGTGCACATCGGCCGACTGCAGGCCATGTTGTTCAAGGTGCTGGCGGGCCCGTGGGCCGGCGTGAATGTGCAGGGCTTTCATGGAGGCCATTGTCGCAAAGCAATGTGCCCAAACCGCCCCGCAATCCGCGCACGCGCGGCGTGACGGCCATGGAACCTGTTGGCCTCCACATGCTGGCTGCATTTTTCATCCCACCTTTGCCGGCTCACCGCGCCAACTGGCCGTGTGGTCGCCAACCGGCACTCAGTTTCTCAGACCACGTAATCAGAGGCCTCGGGCCGTGCGGTCCAGTCGATCGGGTCTTGCTGAAGCACCATGTCGATGTCCAGGCCCAGCATCAGCCCCACCTCGCCCGGGAAGGAAACGGCCATTTCCTTTTCACCCAGATCGGCCTCGCGGGCACGGGCGCGCCACGACGCCAGGTGGATCACGCCCGCCAGCGGCTCATAGACGTTGTTGTCCAGCGGCGCACTCTGGTGCTGCAGGGCTTCCACCACCACATCGGGAAACTGCCAGCGCTGCGCCAGCCCGGCGCTGACGTTGCCATAGCAGTA
Source organism: Acidovorax sp. 35-64-16 (assembly GCF_002281195.1). Taxonomy (NCBI): domain Bacteria; kingdom Pseudomonadati; phylum Pseudomonadota; class Betaproteobacteria; order Burkholderiales; family Comamonadaceae; genus Acidovorax; species Acidovorax sp. 35-64-16. The sequence goes on from NZ_NCFM01000011.1 coordinate 78,741, forward strand.
GCCCAGAATGCGCTGCTCGATCTTGGCGCGCCGCAGATCCAGCGGCGAGACCAGGGTGTTGATCGACAAAACGGTTTCAGGATCGGCCAGGTGCAGCAGCAGCTCGCCCACCGCGTGCAACAACCCCGCCGTATAGGCTGCGATCTGGTTGTGGTGCACAAGGCCCGCCAGTGACCGGGCGAGTTTGGCGGTGTTCAGGCTGTAGCGCCAGAACTGCTGGAGGTTGACGCCCGGCACCGATCGCGAAGTGGTGCCCAGTGGCGCAGAACTGACCAGAGACCGCAACTGCACCACGCCCAGTAACGCCAGCGCCTCGGGGATGCCAGCAATCTGGCGCTGCATCTGAAAAGCAGGCGTGTTGGCAAGCTCCAGCAGGCGGGCGGCCAGTGCCGGATCCGTGCCGATGAGCTGGGCCACCCGACGCAGGCTGGGCTCGTCGTGGGCCAGCTCAGTCATCAGCAACGCAACGGCGCGCGGCAGACTGGGCAGCGCCACGGGGTGGGCCAGCAGGGCATTCAGCTCCATGGGTACAGCGCCTCCAGTTGAGATGCGGACGATTATGTACCCGGCTGTTACCGATTCTTGGGCTGCTGCAGCTTGGCAAAGGCCGAAGCCATGGCCGACTGTGCAGGCTCGGGCGCACGGCGCTGGGGCTGCTGGTAGCCGCGCCCTGGCCCTTCAAAGCGGTTATCACGCGGCGCGCCCCGGTCGCCGCCCTGGCGTGGTGGTGCATCGCCCAGCTTCATCGACAGGCCGATGCGCTTGCGCTCCACGTCCACCTCCATGACCTTGACCTTGACGATGTCGCCGGTCTTGACCACTTCGCGCGCGTCGTTCACAAACTTGTGCGCCAGCTGGCTCACATGCACCAGACCGTCCTGGTGCACGCCCAGGTCGATGAAGGCGCCAAACTGGGCCACGTTGCTCACCGTGCCCTCCAGGATCATGCCTTCCTTGAGGTCCTTGATGTCTTCCACGCCATCGTTGAAGCGCGCCACCTTGAAGTCGGGGCGCGGGTCGCGGCCGGGTTTTTCCAGCTCGGCCAGAATGTCCTTGATGGTGATGACACCAAATTTTTCGTTGGCAAACAGATCGGGCTTGAGGGTCTTGAGCATGTCGGCGCGGCCCATGAGCTCGACCACGGGCTTGCCCGTTTTCTCCATGATCTGTTCGACCACCGGATAGGTCTCGGGGTGCACGCCGGTCATGTCGAGCGGATTTTCACCCCCACGGATGCGCAGGAAGCCCGCGCTCTGCTCGAACGTCTTGGCACCCAGGCCCGCCACATCCATCAGTTGCTTGCGGCTCTTGAAGGCGCCATTGGCCTCGCGCCAGCGCACCACGGCCTTGGCCACGCTGCCCGACAGGCCCGACACGCGCGAAAGCAGCGGCACACTGGCCGTGTTCAGGTCCACGCCCACGGAGTTCACGCAGTCTTCGACCACCGTGCCCAGCGTGCGCGCCAGCTCGCTCTGGTTCACGTCGTGCTGGTACTGGCCTACGCCAATGCTCTTGGGGTCGATCTTGACCAGCTCGGCCAGCGGGTCCTGCAGGCGGCGCGCAATGCTGGCAGCGCCGCGCAGGCTCACGTCCACGTCGGGCATCTCTTGCGAGGCGTATTCGCTGGCGGAGTAGACCGAAGCGCCGGCTTCGCTCACCACCACTTTTTCGATCACGCGGTCCACCTTGGCTGCGAGCTTGATCAGGTCGGCGGCCAGCTTATCGGTTTCGCGGCTCGCCGTGCCATTGCCAATGGCAATCAGGTTCACACCATGCTTTTCGGCCAGCTTGGCCAGCGTGTGCAGCGCGCCTTCCCAGTCGCGGCGTGGCTCGTGCGGGTACACGGTGGCGGTCTCCACCAGTTTGCCCGTGGCATCCACCACGGCCACCTTCACGCCGGTGCGGATGCCGGGGTCCAGCCCCATCACCACACGCGGGCCGGCGGGCGCCGCCAGCAGCAGGTCGCGCAGGTTGTCGGCAAACACCTTGATCGCCACTTTTTCGGCATCATCGCGCAGGCGGGCAAACAGGTCGCGTTCGGTCGAGAGGCTGAGTTTGACGCGCCAGGTCCAGGCCACGCACTTGCGGATCAGGTCGTCTGCCTTGCGGCCCTGGTGGCTCCAGCCCAGGTGCAGGGCGATCTTGCCCTCGGCGATGCTGGGCTGGCGCGGGTCGGGCTGGGACGTGGAATTCGCCTGCGGCTCAGGCAGCACCAGCTTGGCTTCCAGAATCTCCAGACCTCGGCCCCGGAACACCGCCAGCGCACGGTGCGAGGGCACGCGGCCGATGGGCTCGTCGTAGTCGAAGTAGTCGCGAAACTTGGAGACCTCGGGGTCATTCTCGTTCTTGCTGTCCACCTTCTTGCTGCGCAGCAGGCCCTCGGCCCACAGCCACTCGCGCAAGGATTGCACCAGCACCGCGTCCTCGGCCCAGCGCTCAGAGAGGATGTCGCGCACGCCATCGAGCACCGCGGGCACGGTAGAAAAATCGGCGCCTGTCTTGCCGTCGTCCAGCACTTCTGGCGGCTTGGTGAAGGCTGCTGCCTCCACCGCAGGGTCCAGCGTGGGGTCGGCAAACAGCTTGTCGGCCAGCGGCTCGATCCCGAACTCGCGCGCCATCTGGCCCTTGGTGCGGCGCTTTTGCTTGAAGGGCAAATACAGGTCTTCGAGCTCCTGCTTCGTGGGTGCTGCAGCAATGGCCACCCGCAGCGCATCGGTCAGTTTGCCCTGCTCGTCAATGCTCTTTAGCACGGCGGCGCGGCGGTCTTCCAGCTCGCGCAGGTAGGACAGGCGCGCTTCCAGTTCGCGCAACTGGATATCGTCCAGACCGTTGGTCACTTCCTTGCGGTAGCGCGCGATAAAAGGCACCGTGGCGCCGCCATCCAGCAACTCGATGGCGGCCTTGACCTGTTGCTCTGTGATCCGGATTTCTTCGGCAATCTGCCGGACGATCTTTTGCATTGCGTTCTATCCTGCTGGCACGTAGACGGGAAAAGCGGGCGAGTGTGCCACACGCGAGAACCCGCGCCGGGCTGGTGTGGCTGGGTAGCCTGGCTTAAAATGCTATTATTTTAATAGCTATTAGCGCTTGCCGCAAAAGGGCTTGATGCCATTTTTGCTTGCATTTTTACCAACACCCCACCAGCAGGGGGCCGCCACCCCCTTCACCCGCCATCCAGCAGGGGCGACGAGCTGCGTTGCTCTGGGTGCATGGGGTGGGGGCCGCTGCTATCAGGGAGCACCACGCGGATGCAGGTGCCCCCCTCGTCGGGCCGCATCAATCCCAGCACCGCGCCGATCTGCCGCGCACGGGCGTGCATTCCCTCCAGGCCAAACCCCGACGATGGGCCGCGTGCAGCCATCGATGTTTGTGGCAAGCCGCGCCCGTTGTCGCAGACATCCAGTTGCCACCTGCCCTGCTCGCCGTCATGGCTATGGCTGAGGCGCACCGTCACCTGCGTGGCCTGCGCATGTTGCAGCACATTGCTCAGGGCCTCCTGCACGATGGCGACCATGTGCTGGGCACGCACGGCATCCAGGATATCCGCGTCGCTTGCGGGTTGAACATGCCACGCCATGTTGATACCGCGCCGGTCCAGCACCGGCTGCATACGGTGGCGCAGCCGCGCCAGGCGATCAATCAACGAGTCGGTGCCACTGTCCATCGAATCCACGACAAGGCGCAGATCCAGCATGCACTGTTCCAGCGCCCGCAGCGCCTGCGACTGGGCGGGCACTTGAGGGTCCAGCAAAACCATGGTGTTGATCAACTGGGAGCCGATGTTGTCGTGAAGCTCCCGCGCAATGCGCTGGCGCTCGGCCTGCAGTTCTGCGCTGGGACGTGGATTGCGGCGTGGCCGCCACTGCAGGGCGCGGGGCAGCTGTATCAAGATCAACAGCCCCAGCAAGACTCCGGTGACGATCTGCATGGCCAGGACCCACTGCATGGAGGATAAGCTCAGGGCCCACCAATGCCAGGCCAGCAGCAGGCTCAACACCAGCTGCACCACCCACAATGCCAGGCAGGCCAAAGCGAAACGCGGTGGGCTGGTACGAAACATGTCTGCACAATGAGCGGCGGCCCTGGCAACCGATGCGCCTAAAAAAGCCCCCGCAGCGAAGCAAACCGCACGGCCTGGGCGCGTGTGCGCACCTGCAGCTTGCGATAGATGTTACGAATGTGGGTGTTTACCGTCATACCGCTGATCAGCAGATTCGTGGCAATTTCCGCACTGGTGTAACCGCTGGCCACCATGCGCAGAACTTCCTTCTCGCGATCTGACAAGCGGTCAACCTCTACGGACTCGTGGCGCGTAGGCTGGTCCACATGGGTCTTGTCAAACCGCTGCAGCAGGCGCCGCGCCAGGTTGGGCGTGATGGATGCCCCGCCATTCACCACCTGCAGCACGGCCTGCGGGTAGTTGCCAAACCACGAATTTTTACCAAGATACCCGGTAGCGCCCCGCTCAAATGCGCGCAATACCTCATCGTCGTTTTCCATGACCGAAATCACCACGGCCTCTGCCGACGGGCGCACGGTTTTCATGTAATCCAGCAATTCGAAGCCCTCGCCATCACCCAGGTGCAAATCCACCAGCAATACGTCGAACTCGTGCTGCTTGATTGCCTTGCGCCCCTCGCGCAGACTGGACGCCTGTGCCACCACCAGAGTGCGCGGGTCCGACATGAGCTCTTGCGCAATCACCAGGCGAATGTGCGCATCGTCGTCCACCAGCAACACCCGCACCGGGCAATCCGCTTGTCCTTTCAGGAAATCGGGCCATACAGAAGGCGCGCCGCCATGTCCTCCAAAGCGCCCCTCACTGGCACCAACATCCTGCAGCTTGAAAGTAACCCCAGCCATGCGGGGCTCGGGGGGAAAGATGGCCATAAAACCTCCAGGGGAGCGCAGAAACCGCAAAAAGGGGTACTGCTGCGCACAGCATTTTTCCGTTAGGGACGACCTGCATGACCCTCGCGAGTCGGTGGTAGTGCGGATCGGGATGGGCCACAAGGCGTTCTTTTGCGGCCAATAGCTCGGCTGTGGGCAAGAAAAGTAACGCAGTGGACCGCCCGAGACCGCGCCATCACAGCCCGTAGGGGTTATGCAGGTCATCCTTAAGGCTACGCTGAACAAGCCGTCGAAAATTTCCGCGCAAACCTGGATGACGCAGTTTTTTGGACTTTTATGCCTCTCGCGCGGCCCATTTGGGCAG
>NZ_NCFM01000012.1:0-105394 GCF_002281195.1 Acidovorax sp. 35-64-16
CTGCCCAAATGGGCCGCGCGAGAGGCATAAAAGTCCAAAAAACTGCGTCATCCAGGTTTGCGCGGAAATTTTCGACGGCTTGTTCAGCGTAGCCTTAAGCTCTCCACGCGAACACTTGTCATGGTTTTTTCCTCGGTTTCGGCGCCTGATGTGTGCCGGCCCTGCAGCCTTGGTCGGGTCCGCGCTCTCAGCCGGCGTTCACGTTGATCATCCAAGGCGTGCCAAAGCGGTCGGTCACCATGCCGAAGCCGGCCGACCAGAAGGTCTTGTCGAACGGCATGGTCACCTGGCCGCCTTGCGCCAGGGCGTCAAACACGCGCCGGCCTTCGGCGACATCGTCCGCCTGGATCGACACCCACAGGCCTTGCGGTTTGGCATAGCCGCCCGCGCACACGTCGCTGGCGCCGGGCAGGGTGTCGGATCCCATCAGCGCCTGCGCGCCGACCTGCAGGTGCACATGCATCAGGCGGTCTTTCGCCTCGGGCGGGATCGGTGGGTTCTGCGGGTCTGGCGGAATCTCGCCGAAGGTGCTCTGGTGCACCACGGTGCCCTTGAACAGATCCTTGTAGAAGGCAAAGGCCTCGCGGCAGTTGCCGTCGAAGTTGAGGTAGGGGGTGAATTGCATGGTGCCTCCGGGTTGAACAGGTGTGGGGTGCGGCGGGTCAGCGGCCCGCCACCGCGGCCTCGATGGCAGCGACGTCGATCTTCTTCATGGTCATCATGGCGTCGAAGGCGCGCTTGGCGGCGGCGCGGTCGGGGTGGGTCCAGGCCTGGGCCAGTGCCACGGGCGTGATCTGCCACGAGATGCCCCACTTGTCGCGGCACCAGCCGCATTCCACCTCCTGGCCGCCGTGGCCGACGATGGCGTTCCAGTAGCGGTCGGTCTCGGCCTGATCGGCGGTGGACACCTGGAACGAGAACGCGTGGCTGTGCTCCACGCCCGGCCCGCCGTTCAGTCCCATGCAGGGCAGGCCCAGCACGGTGAATTCGACCACCAGCACGTCGCCCGCCTTGCCTGCGGGGTAGTCACCCGGTGCGCGGTGGATGGCGCCGACGGCCGAGTCAGCAAAGGTGCTGGCGTAAAACCGCGCTGCTTCTTCAGCGTCGTTGTCGTACCAGAGGCAGACGGTGTTTTTGGATGGGGTCATGGTGGGTCTCCTTGCAAGGGGGCGGAGCGCGGGCGGTATGTGTCGCGCCGCGCAGTCGGCACGGTGCAGAGGAAGCCGTTGAGAAAGCGGTTGGTATCCATGCGGGTCTCCTGTAGAAAGCGGCAAATGGAACAATATGTGTACGACGTCCACTTCATTGTGCCGTCGTAAAATGAACAGTGTCCACATTTAACCCTTCGCACAACAGGGACGCCGTCTTGAGCGCTTCACATTCCGTTCCTCTCACTCCTGTGACCCCTGCCGCACCCGCGGGCCAGACCGTGCGGCGCCCTACCTACCGCCATGGCGACTTGCGCCGCGCGCTGCTGGACGCCGGCATTGCGCTGGTGCGCGAGGGCGGGCCGCCGGCGCTGGTGCTGCGCGAGGCCACGCGCCGCGCTGGCGTGGTGCCCAACGCCGCCTACCGCCATTTCGCCGGCCATGCGGCATTGCTCGACGCCGTGCGCGGCGCCGCACTGGGCTTGATGGCACGCGCCATGGAGGCGGAGATCGACCACGCCACGCGCCACCTGAGCGCGCCTGTTGCACGGGCACGCGCCGCTTTCAAGGCCGTTGGCACGGGCTACGTGCGCTTTGCGCTGGCCGAGCCGGGGCTGTTTCGCACGGCGTTCGTGTCCCAGCCCTTCGACGTGGCCAACGGCAGCCGCGACGACTTTCGTGGCGACAGCGGGCGCGACCCGTTCGAGATCCTGTGCGGCACGCTCGACGACATGGTGACTGCCGGCGCACTGGGCGCGGCACAGCGCCCGGGCGCCGAGTTTCTGGCGTGGTCGGCAGTGCACGGCCTGGCCATGCTGGCGCTCGACGGCCCGTTGCGTGCGCTGCCCGCCGCGCACATCGAGGCCATGGCCCAGCGCGCCGTGGCGATGGTGGAGCAGGGGCTGGCGGGCTGAGCGCCTCCAGGCAGCCGCGGCAAAAAGGATCACAAGAATTCGCACGCCCCTGGCTTGCTAAGCTGCGCGCATGAACATCGCTCTTCCTGCGGGTGCTGACGAGGTGCGGCAATGGCTGCAGGGCGCAGCCCATATTGCCGTGCTGACCGGAGCGGGCATCAGCGCCGAATCGGGCGTGCCCACCTTCCGTGAGGCGCAAACCGGCTACTGGGCGCAGTTTCGCCCGGAAGACATGGCAACCGAAGCGGGCTTTCGCGCCCACCCCCGGCGCGTGTGGGACTGGTACCAGCACCGGCGCAATCTGCTGGCTGGCGTGCATCCCAATGCCGGACATGTGGCGCTGGCGCAGTTCCAGCAGCGGCACCCCGGGCGCCTCACGCTGATCACCCAGAACGTGGACGGCCTGCACCAGCGCGCGGGCAGCACCGGCACGCTGTGCCTGCATGGCGACATCTTTGCCGACCGCTGGCTCGACACCCCGCGCAACTGCTGCCACATCGACCATGCCGTGGCCGGCCACCCGCCGTATTGCGACCGCTGCGGCAACCTGGTGCGGCCGGGCGTGGTGTGGTTTGGCGAACCGCTGCCATATGCCACGCTGGAAGCCGCCCAACAGGCCGCCCGCACCTGCGAGCTGATGCTGGTGGTGGGCACGGCGGGCGCCGTGTATCCGGCGGCGGGACTGGCGCAAGTGGCGCGCCAGGCGGGCGCCCGCGTGGCCATCATCAACCCGGCCGCGAGCGACCTGGACGATGTGGCCCATGCGCTGTTGAGTGGCACCGCAGCCAGCGTGTTGCCAGCCTTGCTGGCGGGCGTGTGATTTAGATTCGCCCGCCAGGCGAGATCACACCAGCCCCAGCGCCCCCAGCAGCGCCCCCGCGCCCAGCAGCCACAGCAGGTGCAGGCGCGTGCGCCACACCAGCAGCGCGCACACCGCCGTCAGCAGCCACAGCGGCCAGTCGGTGGCAGGGTTGCCGTGGGCGCTGCCCAGCAGCCAGGCGGTGGCCAGCAGAAGCCCTATCACCACCGGCGCCATGCCTTGCTTGAAGGCGCGCACGCCGCGCCGCTCGCGGTTGCGGTGGCCCCAGCGGGTGGCCAGCCAGGTGAGCGTGGTGCTGGGCAGCATGATGCCGACCATGCTCAGCACCATGCCCAAAGCGCCGCTGGCCCAGCCTGCCGGCCCGGCGCCGCCCGCGTTGATGCCCACATTCCAGCCCAGCAGCGCGATGAACAGCACATTGGGCCCCGGCGCCGCCTGGGCGATGGCAATGGACGCGTTGAACTGCAGGTCGGTCAGCCAGCCCTGGCGCTCCACCAGAAAGCGGTGCATGTCGGGCGCGGTGGCAATGGCGCCGCCCACGGCCAGCAGCGAGATCGAGATGTAGTACAGAAACAGATTCAGCCAGTCCAGCGGCTGCAGCGCAATGGCATGGCTCATGGCGCTATCTTTCGCCATGTCAGCACGCAGGCCATGCCGCCCAGCGCGGGCAGCACCCAGGCCAGCGGCCAGCGCAGCAGGGCCATGCCGGCAAAGGTGAGGGCGCCCAGCGCAGTGCACAGCCACGGGCCCAGCGGGTGCTTGCGCAGCGCCACAGCGAGCTTGAAGCCCGTGCCCGCAATCAGCCCGGCAGCCACGGCGCCCATGCCCCGCAGCGCGCCCGCCACGGCCGGGTGGCTGGCAAATTGCGCATACACCAACGCCACCGCCAGCACCAGCAGCAGCGGAAACGTGAGCATGCCCGCCAGCGCCGCCATGGCACCGCGCAGCCCGAAATAGCGGTCTCCAATCATCACCGAGAGATTCACCACATTGGGCCCCGGCATGATCTGGGCCACCGCCCAGTCTTCCACGAACTCCTCATCCGTCATCCAGCGCTTTTTCTCCACCAGCTCGCGCTGCACCACCGCCAGCACGCCGCCAAAGCCCTGCAGCGCCAGCCAGGTGAACGACCAGAACAAATCGGCCGGGCTGCGCGGCTGGGGCCGCGATGGAGAATCGTCAACAGGGTGCAAGGGCGCGGACATGGGTTTTTGGATAGAAATATGCCTCTAGCGCAATATCCATAAGCGCAAGCAGCTATCAAAACAGGAGTTTCCAGGACGCCAGGCAAGGCGCCGGGAAAAGCCCACCATGTTAAGCCGCACCGGCCTGCTGCCCCATGGCCCCGGCATCGCCAACGGCGACAGGGGCATCATGAATGCTGATGGGTGAGGCGCGTGCGCATCAGCAAGTCGCAGCTACCCGCACCGTGCCGCTGGACTAGGATAGATGCCGCGCCGCCGCCCGCCCGCCTGCGACATGCGGCATGCGGCATGCGGCATGCAACCGGAAGGTACCCAAGACACACAAGGACAACCCATGAAACTGGTTCGTTATGGCCAACCCGGCGCCGAGCGCCCCGGCGTGCTGGATGCACAAGGCGTGCTGCGCGATCTGTCGATGCTGTTGCCCGAACTGGGCCCCGCTCAGTTGGCCCCGCGCACCTTGTCGGCCCTGGCGGCCCTGGATGCCAGCCGTTTGCCCGCCGTGCAGGGTGCGCCGCGCCTGGCTTGCCCGGTGGCGGGTGTGGGCAAGATCGTTTGCGTGGGGCTGAACTATGCCGACCACGCGCTCGAAGCCGGTATGCGGGCGCCCGCCGAGCCCGTGCTGTTCATGAAAGCCATCACCGCCCTCAGCGGCCCGAACGACGCGGTGCGCATTCCACCGGGCGCGCGCAAGACCGACTGGGAGGTCGAACTGGGCATCGTCATCGGCACCCGGGCCAGCCACGTCAGCGAAGCCGCCGCGCTGCAGCATGTGGCGGGCTACGTGCTGGCCAACGATGTGTCCGAGCGCGCCTGGCAGACCGAGCGTGGCGGCCAGTGGGACAAGGGCAAGAGCTACGACACCTTCGCCCCCATCGGCCCGTGGCTGCTAACCGCCGACGAGATGCCCGACCCGCACGCCATCGACCTGTGGCTGGAGGTGAACGGCCAGCGCGTGCAAAACGGCAACACGCGCAACTTCATCTTTGGTGTGCCCACCGTGGTGTCGTATGTCAGCCAGTTCATGACGCTGGAGCCGGGCGACATCGTGCTGACAGGCACGCCCGCCGGTGTGGGCCTGGGCCAAAAGCCCGCGCCCTGGTTCCTCAAGCCCGGCGACGTGATGCGCCTGGGCGGCACGGGCTTGGGCGAGCAGGTGCAGACCTGCGTGGGCGGGTGAGGGCAGGGGCCCGCATTGGGGAGAAATATGGAGATGGCGCTGGCGTAGGTGCGGTGCGGCCTCACCCGGTGAGGCCATCGCCTTCAGCGCCATGCACAGGCCAGTCCCTCAGCCGATTTGCCCGCAGAACCGGTGCGCCTTGTTGCGCCAGCCCGCCTGTTCTGGGTATTTGACCTTGAACGTCTTGATGTCGGCCTGGGTGGCGTATTTGACGCGGAAGATCTTGAACGTGGCATCGGCCTCGTAGTCCACAAAGCACCACTGCGCGTCACCCTCGGCCTGCTGGCGGTAGGGCAGTTCATACCAGCACAGGTCGGCCTGGGTCTCAAAAGGCACCTCAAACACGCTTGCGTCGGCTTTGCTCGCCAGCGCTGCCACCAGAATCTTTGCCATGCGCAACCTCCTGCGAAAGGGGAAAAACCAACGCGTGCATGTTATCGAACTGCACACCTGAGTGCATGGTGGGCAACCCCATCACCCCCCATCACCCGAACAGCGGCGGTTGCGCGCGCCGTGGCGTGCGAAGGTGAAAACTCTCAAAGCGGGTTGCACCGCAGGCAAAAATGCCGGTGTGCGCACGCCGGCCAGTGGTGCCTATGTGGGTGAGCACGGCTCGTGCACCCGCGCGGCGTTTTGCTGGTAAACGACGACGTGGGCAACGCGGTGCGGCGGTGGGCCCGCGCCCCAGCACCGTGCGCCCCAGCGCAGGGCACCAGCAACGCAAGACCCAGCCTCAACACCATGCGGATCATGAGAGCCTCCACCATGCCGAGCCGTGGCAAGCGGCCACACCAGCCAGCCCGGCGCGGGGTTGGGGGCCTTGAGCATTGCGATGGTGCGCCTGCGCATGTCTGTATGCAACCCTTGAGGATGACCTGCATAACTCCCTGCGGTCTGTGATTGCGCGGTCTCGGGCGGTCCACTGCGTTGCTTTTGTTGCCAATAGCCGAGCTACTGGTCTCCAAAAGACGCCTTGTGGTCCATCCCGATTCGCACTACCACCGACTCGCTGGGGTTGTGCCGGACATCCTTAACAATTGCCCTTCTTCGCTTGGCCAGGAGGGCAAAACTTGCCTTTGCCCGAATCGTGCGAACCCTTTGGGTCCACGACTACAGAGCCGGATGGTGTGTAAACAGCGCAGCCAGTGGTAGCGGCTGCAAAAATAAACATTGCGATGAGGGTTCTCATTGGGGGTCCTGGGTAGTGGGTAATGCGATTCAGTTTATCCGCACGTAGCCAAGCGTAATTTCTGCCGCAGAACATGCCGATCTGGTTGGGCAAAGCGGGATGTTCAGAACGCGGGTGTCTCCTGTCCATAACGCCCCGCTTGGTTGACTCCCCACCCCAATGCCCCATACCCTGCCAGCCTTCACCATCCGCAAAAGACCCCCCATGTCCTCCGCCACACGCCGCCTGCACCCTGAGCGCCACCGCACCGACCGCATCGGCTGGCTGCGCGCCGCCGTGCTGGGGGCCAACGACGGCATTGTGTCCACCGCCAGCCTGGTGGTGGGCGTGGCGGCGGCGCAGGCCAGCCAGTCCACCATTTTGATGACGGCGGTGGCCGGGCTGGTGGCCGGGGCCATGTCGATGGCGGCGGGCGAATATGTGTCGGTGCACTCGCAGGCCGACACCGAAAAAGCCGACCTTGAACGCGAGCGCCGCGAGCTGGCCGCCGACCCCGCCGCCGAAGTGCGCGAGCTGGCCAGCATTTATGTGGGCCGGGGCCTGGATGCCGCACTGGCGCAACAGGTGGCGCAGCAGCTCACGGCGCATGACGCGCTGGGCGCCCATGCGCGCGACGAGCTCGAAATCTCCAGCACCATGACGGCCCGCCCGGTGCAGGCCGCGCTTACCTCGGCCGCCGCCTTTGCCGCCGGTGCCGCCTTGCCCCTGGTGGTGGCCGCCGTGGCACCCGCAAGCAGCCTGCTCTATTGGGTGGCCGGCACCGCGCTGGTGTTTTTGGCCCTGCTGGGCGGCGTGGCCGCGCGCACGGGTGGCGCGGGCGTGCTGGTGGGCGCATGGCGCGTCACCTTCTGGGGCGCGCTGGCCATGGCCATCACGGCGGGCGTGGGGGCGCTGTTCGGGGCGCCGGTCTGAGGCAGATGCAAGGGCGTCGCACCCCCAAACCACCCGTTTATGCTGCGCTGACCACCCGGTTGCGCCCGGCAGCCTTGGCCGCATAAAGCGCGGCGTCTGCCCTCGAAAACAGGCTGGTGGCGTCTTCGTGGCTTTGCAGCGTTGCGCTGCCAATGCTGATGGTCATTTGGTGCCCGGCGCAGTGGGCCTGCGCCACGGCGATGCGCATGCGCTGGGCCACTTCCAGGGCGCCACCGGCGTCGGTGTTGGGCAGGATCACGGCAAACTCTTCGCCCCCCACGCGGGCGATCATGTCAATGGCCCTGGCGCACCGGGCCAGCACCTGGGCAATGGCTTGCAACACCTTGTCGCCCGTTTCGTGGCCGTGGGTGTCGTTGATGTGCTTGAAATGGTCCACGTCCAGCACGAGCAGACTCAGCGGCGTGTCCCGGCGGTCCACGATGCCCAGCTCCAGCTTCAGGTGGTGATCAAAGGCGCGCCGATTGCTCAGGCCCGTCAAAACATCGGTGGTGGCCAGCTCGCTGAGCGCGCGGTTCAACGCATCCACCTGTTGCACCTGGGCCTGCAACTGCTGGTTGAGGGTTTCGGCGTCTTGCAGCGCCTTGCGCAGCCGTAGCTCGCGCATGGCCGAGTGGGCCAGCTCGGTAAGCACTTCCACGTCGCGCTCGGTCCACTGCCTGGGCTCGAAATCCACCGCGCAAAAACTGCCCAGCACCTCGCCATCTTCCGTGCGCAGCGGAATGCCCGCATACGCCCGCACCCCCAACGATTGCACGGTGGGAACATCGCCGTAAACGGGCAACTGGGTAACGTCGTCCAGCACCAGCGGCTCGCCCGACACCAGGGGATAGTGGCAAAACGTGCGCCCGCTCAGCTGCCGGGTGGTGTTGAGGGGCTCGCCCAGTCCAAACGCGCTTTTGTAATAGTCGCGGCACGAGTCGAGCAGCGACACAAAGGTCACCGGCGCCCCCGTGAGCTTGGCCGCCAGACGGGTCAGGCGGTCAAAGCTTTCTTCGGGAAGGGTGTCGAGCAGACCGGTGCTGCGCACTGCCTGCAAACGCTGGGCGTTGGTCAGGGCCGCCTCAATCTGGGCTGCACTGGCTGGTATCGGTGGGTTGGATTCCATGGCGCATGGTAGCAACGAAGGCTTTGGTTTTTTTCTATTTGCCCGCCGGGTGAAAGGCCCATGGCGCCTTGGATTCGTGCAGCGCACTGCTTGGGCTGCACTTGTCGAATCCGGTGCACGCCGGGGGTTGCAGACCTTCGACCCGCGCCGGGCGACCGGGATTCCACTCCGGCAGGCCAATTATCAGCAAAAAGTGCCGCCAGCCCTTTAAGGGTAAGCGCTGATAGCTATTGAATTAAGAGCGCTTGCATCACCCCCGCCACGCCACTTCGCCATCGGTGGCCACCGCCTGCGCGCGGCCCAGGGCTTCGAGGGTTTGCAAGAGGGTGGGCAGGCTTTTCTTCCAGGGGCCGCGGCCCTTGAAGCGGGCTTCGATGGCGGGCAGGCTGAGCGGCGCGGGGCTGGTGGCCAGCGCCGCGGCCACGGCGCGCACCTGCTCGGGCAGGGTGGGGGGCCAGGGGTGTTGGGTGGGTTTGGTTTGCTCTGGTTTTGATAGCGATTTTTCGCTATCCAAATCGGCCTCTGGCGCTTGACTATCTTGCGGTATCAGCTCTTGTTTTTGCAGTGAATTTTGCGGATTTTGAAACGCGGGCCGCAGCCAGCGCACGCGGCCCTGGGCTTCTTCGGCTGCGCGCTGGGTGTTGAGCTGCACCAGGTGGGCCAGGATGTCGTCGGTGCTGGCCGTGGCGGGCAAGCCGTAGGCGGCCAGCACAGCGGCGTCCAGCTCGTCGTGCAGCTCGCGCAGCACGCCCACCAGGCCCTGGGCGTGCTGGGTTTTCTCTTTGGCGGTGAGCGCGCGGCCGTCGCGCAGGGCGGCCAGCACGTTGTAGAGGCCGGTGAGGGTGAGGCCGGTGTTGCCAGATTCGGGCGCCAGCACGCGCTTGCGGTGCTGGTCGATCTGCTCGGCGAGGTGGGCGATGCGCTCGCGGAGCTGCGGGGTCAGGCCGGTGTCTTCGTCGGGGAAGGGGAAGGTGTCGAAGCAGGTGGACTTGCTGTAGACCGGACGATCTTCCAAGGTGCCGCCGGTTGCCAGTGCCCAATCAATATGCAATTGGCTGGAGAGGACGCCGAGGGACAAAGCGTCATCGAGCGCGATGGCGACCAGTTTGTGTTCAGGCAGTACTGAAGTGGGTAGGAATTGAAAAACTCGGTGCTTCGTTGTCTCGACCGTTGCGATATAGCGTTGCAAATTTTTCAGCGCTGCGCGCAGGGTCTTACGAGGCTCGGCGAACACCCACCATTGCTCGCGCAGTCTGGCGCGGTTGTTTTGGTCTCGATCAGGTTTTACGCGCTCCAACAACCATTGATAGACAGCGGGGAACTGCTCGCGCAGTTGCTCGGCGGTCAGTCCAAATGCGTCGATGACTTTGATGCCACGCGGCGCATCGGTCAGATCGCGTCCGTTTCTAAAGTCCAAGATGTGTTTATCGAGCCCTGGCGTTTTGCTCAATCCGAGCGACTCGGCTTGCTCTGACGTGACAAGGAAGCCTTCACCTGCGCGCATCATGCCGTTGACCGAGAGACCAGCGCCTGCGTTGAGCTTCTTTGCTGCCGCAACGTTCGCACCCACAGTCAAATCTGCATGCACAAGCCCGGTGGCCTCGGTCAATGCCACGGAAATTTCACCGTGTTCGCCTGGGCGTTCGTTTGTGATGGTAAACACCTGCCCTTCGCCCGCGCCCACCGTAAGCACGGTCATGGCAATGCGAACTGCAGCGCCGTTGGCACTGTCCACCCATGGGTGGTCGGGAATCGCCATTTCCAGATGGGTGTTTTGATCCAGCGCCGCCTGCACCACGCGCCGGTTGAAGATCATCGTCAGGCTGTTGGTCGTAATCAGCCCCATGCGTCGCGTGTGGCCCGCTGCCACCTGCGCGGCGGCGTGGTGCCACCAGAACATCACGAAGTCTGCGCTTTCCGGAATCTCGGGCCAGGCGCCGCGCAGGGCTTGCACGTAGCCGTCGCCCAGCGCATCGCGCATCCGCTTGTTTCCAATAAACGGCGGGTTCCCCACAATGAAATCCGCCTGCGGCCACTCCGCCTGCCGGGCGCCCACGTAGCGCCATTGCGGCACCTGGGCGGCTTCGTCGGGCACTTGTTCGCCCGTCACAGGGTGGGTCTTGAACGTGGTGCCGTCCCAGCGGCTGAGCAACTGGCCGGCCTCGTCATACGCCAGCTCTTGCGCGTCCCAGGCCAGCACGGCGTCGCGGCATTCGATGTTGCCGTAGTTGTGCACCACGGGCTCGGCCACGGCGGCGTTGCCGCGGGTGCGAATGTGCCATTGCAGGTAGCCAATCCACAGCACCAGTTCGGCCAGCGCGGCGGCGCGCTCGTTCAGCTCGATGCCGCGCAGTTGCTGCAGGGTGACGGTTTCGCCTTCAAAGCCCAGCTGGTCTTGCGTGTGGCCTAACTCTTCGAGCTGGTTGACGACTTCGCCCTCCAGGCGTTTCAGGTGCTCCAGCGTCACGTACAAAAAGTTGGCGCTGCCGCAGGCCGGGTCGAGCACGCGGGTGGTGCACAGCTGGTGGTGGAATTTTTTGACCTCGGCACGGGCCTCGGCCAGCTTGGCCTGCGCTGCTTTGCCCTCCAGCGCGGCGGCTTCGTGGGCCAGCACCAGGGCGGCGGCCTGGGCGTTGGCCCAGTCGGCGCGCAGGGGTTCGATCACGGTGGGCAGCACCAGCCGCTCTACATAAGCGCGGGGCGTGTAGTGCGCGCCCAGGGCGTGGCGCTCGGTGGGGTCCAGGGCGCGCTCCAGCAGGGTGCCAAAGATGGCGGGCTCCACCTCGCGCCAGTTGGATTGCGCGGCTTTGATGAGCAGGTCAATCTGCTCGGGCGTGAGCAGCAGGCTGTAGCCGTCTTGCCCCGCGCCTTTGAAGAGCTTGCCGTTGAAGTGCAGCACGGGCTTGGCCAGCGCGGCAGAAAAGCCGCCCCGGTCCATGTCGGCCCACAAAATGCGCAGCATGTGCTGCAGCGTGGCGGGGTCGCCCCTGTGGGTTTGCAGCAGGCCCAGAAAGGCGCCTTTGGGCAGCAGCTCCACGTCTTCGGCAAACATGCTGAACAGGCAGCGGGTGAGGTAGGCTGCTACTGTTTCGGGAGCTATTGGCGCTTGCTGCATAAGCGCTGGAGGCTGATTTGGCTTGAAGTTTGCGCCATGGCCTTCGAGCGACTTGGCCAGCTGGGCCAGCAGCGCGGCCACGTCGCGGGTGACCTGGGCGCTGATGCGGGCGGGGTTCAGGCTGTCGGGGTCGGTCCAGATGCGGCGCAGGCGGTCTTGCACCTCGGGCCGGGCCAGGTCGGCAAGCTGCAGGCGGTGGCTGCGCGGGTCGGGGTAGGGGGTGTAGGTGCCGCCGGTTTTGCTGAACTCGGCATACACCTCGATCACGGTGCCCACATCGACCACCAGCACAAAGGGCGGGCGGCCATCGGCTGCGGGCAGGGCGCGGGCATAGGCCTCGCCCTGGCTGCGGGCGCGCAGCAGGCCGTCGTCAAAACCCTTGGTGTGGCTGCCAGCCTTGAGTTTTTTGGCCTCCAGCACAAAGTGGCCGCGCCGGTAGCAGTCAATGCGCCCGGCGCTGGTGCTGCCGTCGCCATGGGCAAACGTGACCGGGCGCTCGAACATGTAGGTTTGCTCGGGCGTGGGGTGGGGCTTGTCCACGCCGAGCAGCTGGCACAGGTCCATCACAAAGCTTTGTGCGGTGGCCAGCTCGCTGGCGGTGTTGTGTTGCCAGCGCTGGATGAAGGCCTGGGTGGCGGTGGCGTCAATGGCGGCGGTGGCTGCGGTGGCGGTAGAGGTCATGCAATGGGGGTCGGCAAAGGGGTCAAAGGCCCAGGGCGGTGGCGCCTTGCAGGCGCTGCAGCACGGTGCGCTGCATGGCAGGCGGGGCGGTGTGCAGCAGCTGCGGCCAGTCGGCCTGCGCCAGTCTAACTACATCCCGTAACAAAGCCAGGTGCCGTGGCACGCGCAGCAGGCCTGCGGATTTGAGCAGGGCCTGCATGTCGGCCCAGGTGAAGGCGCGCAGGGTGCGGTCGATGGCGCGGTTGACGGCGTATTGGGCCTCGGGCACGCCGTCAAAAAAGGCGGCCACGCAGACGGGGTCGTACACCGGGGCGAGCTGGGGCGTGCGGCCATCGGGGTAGATGAGGGCCCAGTTTTTTAAATGCGCGTCGGTGTTGCCCATGAGGATGAAGGCCACCATGCGGGCTAAAAACTCGCGCGTGTCCTGCACGGGCTGGCTGCTCAGGCGGTTGAGCACGCGCAGCATGGTGGCCCAGTCTTGCTGGATGCCTTTGCCGTACTTCTGGCGCGGGGTGTAGCCCAGCACCTGGTTGAACTCTTCCATGTGCACGCGGGCGCCGCCGGGCAGGTGGTCAAAGCGCTGCACGGCCAATATGTCGTTGAAGGGCACGGTGGCGGGCAGGTCGGCCTCGGCGCGGGTGATGACGCGGGCCTGGGCGCAGTTGAGGCCCAGCGCCTTGCACAGCTGGTAGCCCGTGAACTCGTTGGCCACCAGGTCGGGGTGGGTGGTGGTGGGCAGCTTCAATATCACGCTGCCCGCCGCGCCCTGGCGGTGCACGGTGTAACGGCGGCCTTCTTGCACGGCGCTGAACTTGGTGACCACGCCGGGCAGCGATGCGGCGTCTTCCACGGGGTATTCGACAAACCCCGGCTCCAGCACATCGAGGCCCTGGGTGGTGTGCCAGTGGCGCACCACATCGGGTATGCCGTCTTGCGCGGGCACGGGCTCTACCTCCAGCGCGCCCATCAGGTCGTGGCCGGCGGCGGCGAGCAGCTCGAATTCGTCGTCGGGGCTGCAGCCGCGCTCGCGCGCGAGGCGCTCGCGGTTGTGGCCCTCGGGCAGCAGGTTTTGAAAATACACGGGCCAGCGCCCATCGGTGCGCACCAGCCGCGCATCGCGCGCCGAGGCCAGAATTTGCTGCGTGGCGGCCTCATCGGCGCCCTGGTAGCTGAGCGAGAGCGTGGGGCGCTGCGGGTTGCGGATGTAGGCCTCGTCAAACGACACGCGCAGGATGTCGCCATATTGCGAGAGGTAGCCAATGGCCTCGCGCCCGCCCGCTGTGCCGTTGGCCTGGGCAGGGCGGTGCAGGTACAGGCGCAGGTAGCGGATGGAGGTGGACATGGTGGTGCCGATCATCCGGTGCGGGGTGGATCAAGCGGAGCGGCTGAGGCTGTCAATTACTGAAGGGGGCGCGTCTACTCCCTCGGGCTGGCCCAAAAATTTGCCGCCCGACTGGATGAACGCTTGCAGGCTGGGCCGCAGGCTGCTGGGCACGGCAATGATGTCCATGCCCAGCACGCGCGCCATTTCGGCCAGGGTGGAGTAGCGCGGGTCGAGGTCGCCGCCTTCGGTGCGCTGCACCGTCATGCGCGAAAGGCCCGCGCTTTCGGCGAGCTGGGCCTGCGTCATCTGGTGGGCCTTGCGGGCGGCGGCGAGGGTGGTGATCAGGTCGTTGTGCATGATCGTAAATATACGCTTTTAATTAGAAATGTATAGTTTGAGTTTCATACGGGCAAAAAAAGGCCGCCGGTTGAGGGCGGCCCGCGAGGGTTTACCTTGGAGAGGTTGGGGCTGGCAAAAACCTTGTGGGTTTATGCAAATGTGTTGACCTGGGTGCCGAGCGTTCCCGAGGTGGCCAGGGCGGGCTGGGGCAGGGCCTGCAGCAGGGTGGCTGCGGCGCTGGCCTGCACGTCCAGGGCTTTTTTCAGCACGGTGATGTTGATGGCATCCGACGTCTGGCGGCTGGCCAGGGCGGTGGAGGTGCTGACGATGCTGTTGGTGAGGCCGACGTCCATGCGGGGTTCCTTGGAGTGATGTCTAGGGCGTGTCATCAATCAATCGCCCCACGCGAAAGCCAGTCAGGCCGTGCAGTGCTAGGCGCCCTGAGCACCGTGTAGCCCCGCTACACAAGCGAAGGGTAACGACGCAATGCGCGGCCTGACTGGCTTTCCCTTCGGGCTGGTCCCGCAATGCGGCGTCTGCTTTGTCGCGTGCCTTGCCCATAGATGACTATGGGCTGCGCCCCGCTTCGCGCATCCATCCACATTGCGGGGCCAGCGCGCGGGGGGATTGATTGATGACACGCCCTAGTTATCGGCAGGTGCGCGCCGCGCTGGAGGGGTGTTACATCTGGGGCGCACGCTATTCCAGCGCGGGCACACCGATGGCGGGGCAGGAGGCGAGGTCGGATGGGGGCGCGTTGGCAGCATCGGCCAGCTGGCGGGCCGCGTCGCGCAGCGCGGTGCGCAGACCTTCTTCCAGCACCGGGTGATAGAACGGCATGCCCAGCAGTTGGTGCACGGTGAGCTTTTGCTGCACGGCCAGTGCCAGCAGGTGGGCCAGGTGCTCGGCTGCGGGGGCGCACATTTCGGCGCCCTGCAGGCGGCCGGTGGCGCGGTCGGCATACACATGCAGGCGCCCGTAGTTGCGCTGGGCGGCGCGGGCGCGGCCCTGGTTGGTAAAGCGGACGGTGCCGGTGACGGTGTGGGCGCTGTCGAGGTCGGCCAGGCGCTTGCCCACCATGGCCACCTGCGGATCGCAAAAAACAATGGCCAGCGGCGTGCGGCGCTGAAAGCGCGTGGGTGCCGCAGCGGGCGCCGCAGCAGGTGTAAGGGCGGGTGTCAGGGCGCAGGCCATGGCGTTGATGCCGGCAATGTGGCCTTCGTCGGCAGCTTCGTGCAGCAGCGGCACTTGTGCGTTGGCGTCGCCCGCCAAAAACACGGGCAGGTCACCGATCTGCTGGGTTTGCGGGTTGACGGCGGGCATGCCGCGCGGGTTGAGGGGCACGCCCAGGGTTTCCAGGCCCAGGTGTTCGATGTTGGGCACGCGGCCCATGGCGGCGATGACCTGGTCCACCACCACGCGGTTGGGGCCGCTGCTCACCTCGATGCCGCCGGCCACTTCGCGCAGCTCGGCCGGGGCGCCGGTGTGCAGCAGCATTTCTTGCTTGAGCAGGGCGGCCAGCTCGGCGTTGAGGGCGGGGTCTTTCAGGCCGGCCAGGGTGTTGCCCGTGGTGAAGGCCGCCACCTCGATGCCCAGGCGGGCCAGCGCCTGCGCAATCTCCACGCCAATCACCCCCATGCCGATCACGGCCACACGCGGGCCCAGCGTGGGCTGCTCGAACAGGGTGTCGGTGGTGAGGATGCGGTCGCCAAAGGCCAGCCATTCATCCGGCACGCGGGGGCGCGAGCCGGTGGCGATGATGATGCTGCGCGTGGCGTAGGTGGTGCCGTCTATGTCTACCGCGTTGGGGCCTAGCACCGTGGCGCGGCCTGCCATGCGGGCAGCGCCCAGGGTGTCGGTGGCTTGCAGGGCGCCGGCCACAAACTGGTCGCGCAGGGCGCGCACGCGCTGCAGCACGGCGGCGATGTCGGCGGTGAGGCCCTCGGCGCCGCGCAGGCCAAATGCTTCAAAAGCATGGCGGCGGTGAAAAGCGTTGGCCGCTTCAATGAGCGCTTTGGACGGCATGCAGCCCACGCGTGCGCAGGTGGTGCCCCAGGGGCCTTCGTTGACGATGAGGTAACGGTCGGTGCGCTTGCGCACCTCGCGCAGCGCGGCCAGGCCTGCCGTGCCTGCGCCGATGATGAGGGTGTCGAGCGGTTGGCTCATGCGGTGTCTCCCCGGGGCCACAAAACCCGCAGTGTGTGGGCGCAGCGGCCGTTTGGCGTGTAGGCGCACAGGCATTGCGCGTGGCGGTGGGGGGCGGCAATGTGCGGGTGCGGGGCCTGCAGGGTGCGCTGGCGTGGTCGGCCCGTGGGGGCGAACCGGGCCTTGGCAGATGCAGGCCAAATAACAGGGTTTTTGAGGCCTGGCGCTTGCTGGTAAAGCGCTAGCAGCTACTGTTTATGTAGCGTTTTCGACGGCCTGAACCCGGCGCTGCGCTGCAACGGCGGGGTGTGCGGTGTGCGCCGGGTGGGCCGCGCCCCGCGGGTGGGCCTGCAGGTTGGCGCGCACAAAGGTTTCCAGGTGCTCGGGCAGCAGCGGGCGGCTGTAGTGGTAGCCCTGCACCTGGTCGCAACCCTGTGCGCGCAGATAGTCCAGTTGCTCGGCGGTTTCCACGCCTTCGGCGATGGTGCTCATGCCCAGGCTGTGGGCCATTTGCACGATGGCGGTGGCAATGGCCTGGTCGTCGGGGTCGGTGCCGATGTCGCGCACGAACGACTGGTCGATCTTGAGCTGGTTGATGTGAAAGCGCTTGAGGTAGCTGAGCGACGAATACCCGGTGCCAAAGTCGTCGATGGACAGGCGGATGCCGCGCTGGCTCAGCTCCTGCATTTTGAGGGCGGCGGTTTCGGGGTCTTTCATGGCCACGGCCTCGGTAAGCTCCAGCTCCAGGCCTTCGGCGGGCACACCGGTTTCCTGCAGCAGGCGGCCCACCATGTCGGGCAAACCGGGCTGGCCAAACTGCACCGCCGAGAGGTTGACCGCCATGGTCATCATGGGCAGGCCGCCATCGAGCCAGGCGCGCAGCTGGCACAGGGCGGTGTGCAGCACCCATTCGCCAATGGGCACAATGAGGCCGTTGGCTTCGGCCAGCGGAATGAATTCGGCGGGCGACACGACGCCCCATTGCGGGTGGGTCCAGCGCAGCAGGGCTTCGACGCCTACGATGCGGCCATCGTGCAGCGACACCTGGGGCTGGTACACCAGGTGCAGCTCGCCCCGCGGCAGGGCCTGCTTGAGGGCGTTACCCAGGGCCAGCGCGCGCGCAGAGTGCGCCTGCATCTCGGGCGTGAAGAAGCGGTAGGTGTTGCGCCCGTCTTCCTTGACCCGGTACATGGCGGTTTCGGCGTTTTTGAGCAGGGCGTCGAGTTGCTCGCCGTCGTTGGGGGCGATGGCGATGCCAATGGATGCGGTCACAAAAATCTCTTGGCCCGCCACCTGCAGGGGCTGGGCCAGTGCATCCAGCAGGCGGGTGCAGAGCTTGGCGGCTTCGTCCTGGCTGGTGTGGGGCAGCAGGGCGACAAAGTCATCACCGGAATGGCGCGAGAGCGTGTCGTGGTCTTGCAGGCTGGAGCGCAGGCGGTGGGAGACTTCGAGCAGCAGCATGTCGCCCTCGCTGTGGCCCAGCGAGTCGTTGATGTCCTTGAAGCGGTCAAGGTCGATCCACAGCAAGGCCAGGGCGGGGCTCTGGCGGAAGGCGTATTGGAAGTGCGTGCCCAGCAGGGTGCGGTTGGGCAGGCCGGTGAGCTGGTCGTAGTGCGAGAGCTGCTGTATGCGCTCGGCAGCCTGTTTGCGCTCGGTCACGTCTTCTTTGTGGGCAAGGTAGCTGGTGACCTCGCCCTCGGCGTTGCGCAAGGGGTAAATGAGCACCGATTCGGTGTATTCGCGGCCGCTTTTGCTGCGGTTGCTCAGCTCGCCGTGCCACGGTTTGCCTTGGGTGAGCTGGGCCCACATGCCGCGGTAGGTGGCATCGGGCGTTTTGCCCGACTGCAGGATGCGCGGGTTTTGCCCCAGCACTTCGGCGGCGGTGTATTCGCTGGAGCGGGTGAAGGCGTCGTTGACGTATTCGATGCGGCCTTGCAGGTCGGTGATGACGATGGGCAAGGGGTTTTGCGCAACCGCCTGCGAGAGCTTGCGCATGGCCTCTTCGCTTTGCAGGCGCTGGGTGATGTCGCGCGAGATGACCACGTAACGCGGGCCCTGACCGGGCTGCGGGGCCTTGCGCGCCACCGACAGCTCAAACCAGCGTTGGCCGTCGGGCACCTGCAGGGCAACCACGCGGCCGCGCGAGAAGCCGGTCTGGCGGGCTTCGTCCAGGGCGGCCAGCGAGATGCGCGCGGCTTCGGCGGGCAGGGCTTCTTGCAGGGTTTTACCGAGCAGAGAGACGGTGGGTGCGACCAGGGCGCCTGCGTGGCCGGCGCGTGCGTCGATGTAGCGCCCATCGTCGTCGAGTTCAAGCAGCGGGTCGGGCAGGGCATCCAGCGTGGCCTGCAGCTGCCGTTGCGAGTTGCGCAGCAAGGTGTAAGGCCGTTGCACGGTTTCCACAAAAACCGCTCGGTACAAAAAGGCGTAGGCCAGCACTTTGTAAAAGTGGCCCGTGAGGTTGTAGATGTCGGTGACGCCGGTGTAACGGGTAAAGAAAAACTCGCTTTGCGCCATGACGCACGCCGCCGCAAACAGGCCACTGGCGTTGAAGCTGCGCTGGCGGCGCATGTGCCACAGCAGCCGGGCTGCGGCGGCAAGGTACAGCGCCATCAGCGTGTATTCGAAAGCGATCTTGAAGGCAGTCAGCCCGCCGCCCGGCACAAAGGTGAGCGGCAGCAGGTGCGGCGCCAGAAAGAACAGCCCGTGCAGCGCGGCCACCAGCACCAGCACCGCCGCCGTCATCAGGGTGGCCTGGGAGCGGGTGGCGGTGCTGCCCCAGGGCAGCCAGGCCACCGCCAGCAGGGCCAGTGCGCTCAGCAGCCGTGCCGACAGCCAGTAGTGGATGGCTTTTTCGGGCGTGTTGGGGGTAATGAAATCGGGCATGCCGCTGTAAGACAGCATGTGGCTGAAGTCGAGCAGGCCCACGCCCAGGAAAGCGCAGCCCAGCAACAGGGCATTGAGCGGCAACTGCTCGCGCCGCACGCTCCATGCCATGCCAAAGGTGAGCGCCGCCACCACAATCGCCAGCGTTTCCAGCGCCATGTGCAGGGGCAGATAGTGCGAAACGCCCTGCAGGCCTGGAAGCATGGGCAGCGCCATGACCAGCAGCAACAGCACAAACAGCGCGACCACGGCACGGATGGCTTGGCGGGCTGCAGGCTGGTGGCTTGGGTGGATCAGCATGGGCGGGGGTGGTGCCGCGGTTACCGGGGGTACCGCGGGGGGCGGCGAAGCAGGTCTGTGTGCAAGTGTAGTAGTTGTAAAGCGGTGTTCCCCGGGCTGTTTATGACCCGCCGGTCAGTTGATCGGGCCAGCCCACACGGCCTTGGCCGAGGTCGTTGATACGCTGCACAAAGGCGCTGGCCTGGGTTTGGGGCAGGCGCAGTTGCAGCGTGACGAGCGAACCATGCTGAACGCCCAGCAGCTCGGCGCCCGCGGCCTCGATTTCGCGGCGCAGCAGGCCTTCCAGTGCATAGGGCACCAGGCATTGCAGCGTGGCCATGCGCTGCAGTTGCACCTTGGGCGCGTGAAGCAGCGCCTGGGCCACGCAGTCGGTGTAGGCACGCACCAGCCCGCCTGCGCCCAGTTTGACGCCGCCAAAGTAACGCACCACGGTGGCCAGAACGCCTTCGAGGTCCTGGTGGCGCAGCACATCGAGCATGGGGCGCCCGGCTGTGCCGCCGGGCTCGCCGTCGTCCACGGCGGCCGATTGCCCTCCCGCCAGCAGCGCCCAGCAGATATGGGCTGCGCCGGGGTGCTGCTTCCAGAGCGCATCGACATGCGCCTGGGCGCTGGCGCGGTCGGGCATGGGCTGCACGCAGCCGATGAAACGGCTCTTCTTGATGATGATTTCGCTGTGGACGGGCGCGGCCAGGGTCTGGGACATGGGCCCCAAGCTTACCGGCACGATGGCTGGGTGCGCGGCAGGGACAAGCGCCGAAACGGCGACAAAAATGGCCTGCCGCCGTAAAATGCGCGGTTACCCACCAAGACCGCGCCCCCACCATGGCCCCACCAGCCATGGGCGGCCGCACTTCCCCCTCGCATGAACGCCTTCGTCGACGTCTCCCTGTTTCCGCGTGCGGCCAAGCCGATCACCAGCTACCGCCCGTTCTGGGCTAAGCGGTTCGGCA
This sequence comes from Acidovorax sp. 35-64-16, assembly GCF_002281195.1. Classification (NCBI taxonomy): domain Bacteria; kingdom Pseudomonadati; phylum Pseudomonadota; class Betaproteobacteria; order Burkholderiales; family Comamonadaceae; genus Acidovorax; species Acidovorax sp. 35-64-16. Next base: position 20,232 of record NZ_NCFM01000012.1, read on the forward strand.
CCGCCCCGTTCCTGCCCATGAGCCGCGCCGAGATGGAGCAGCTGGGCTGGGACAGCTGCGACATCGTGCTGGTGACCGGGGACGCCTACGTGGACCACCCGAGCTTTGGCATGGCCGTGATTGGCCGCACGCTCGAAGCCCAGGGTTTTCGCGTGGGCATCATTGCGCAGCCCGACTGGCAAAGTGCCGAGCCGTTCAAGGCGCTGGGCAAGCCCAACCTGTTCTGGGGCGTGACGGCCGGGAACATGGATTCGATGATCAACCGCTACACGGCGGACCGCAAGATCCGCAGTGACGACGCCTACACCCCTGGTGCCGAGGGCAACCGCCGCCCCGACCGCGCGGCCATCGTCTACAGCCAGCGTTGCCGCGAGGCCTATAAAGACGTGCCCATCGTGCTGGGGGGCATTGAAGGCAGCCTGCGCCGCATCGCGCATTACGACTACTGGAGCGACAAGGTGCGCCGCTCCATCGTGGTGGACGCCAAATGCGACCTGCTGCTGTTTGGCAACGCCGAGCGTGCGCTGGTCGAGGTGGCGCACCGCCTGGCGGCGCGCGAGCCGGTCGAAAACATCACCGATGTGCGCGGCACCGCCTTTGTGCGCCGCACCACGCCCGAGGGCTGGTTTGAAATCGACTCGTCCGAGGTAGACCAGCCCGGCCCGGTGGAAGCACACATCAACCCCTACCAGACGACCAGCGAGCAAGCTGCAGCGGCGGGCGGGAGCTGCAGCGGCCCGGACACTACTATTTCGATAGCTGATAGCGCACAGCCAGCAAGGGCTAGTGGCCAAAATGATGCAAAACCTGCCAGCGATGGCACGCACAAGCTCACTTTTGTGCCCAACCCGGCGTTGATGGGCAAGCGCAAGCTGCCGCCGCTGGAGCGCACGGTCATCCGCCTGCCCAGCTACGAACAAGTCAAGAGCGACGAAGTGCTTTATGCCCACGCCAACCGCGTGATGCACCTCGAAACCAACCCCGGCAACGCCCGCGCCATGGTGCAGGCGCACGGCGAGGGCACCACCGCGCGCGATGTGTGGCTCAACCCGCCGCCCATCCCGCTCACCACGGCCGAGATGGACTACATCTTTGACCTGCCCTACGCGCGCAGCCCGCACCCGCGCTATGCCGACGAAAAAGGCCGCCACGACGGCGCGACCAAGATCCCGGCGTGGGAGATGATCCGTTTTTCGATCAACATCATGCGCGGCTGCTTTGGTGGCTGCACCTTTTGCTCGATCACCGAGCACGAGGGCCGCATCATCCAGAGCCGCTCGGAAGACTCCATCATTCGCGAGATCGAGGACGTGCGCGACAAGGTGCAGGGCTTCACCGGCACCATCTCCGACCTGGGCGGCCCCACGGCCAACATGTACCGCCTGGGCTGCCGCACGCCCGAGATCGAGGCCGCTTGCCGCAAACCGAGCTGCGTGTACCCCGGCATTTGCCAGAACCTCACCACCAACCACGACCCGCTGATCAAGATTTACAAGCGCGGCCGGGCGATCAAAGGCGTCAAGAAAATCCTCATCGGCTCGGGCCTGCGCTACGACCTGGCCATCCAATCGCCCGAATATGTGAAGGAACTGGTGCAGCACCATGTGGGCGGCTACCTCAAGATTGCGCCCGAGCACACCGAAGCCGGCCCGCTCACCAAGATGATGAAGCCGGGCATCGGCAACTACGACAAGTTCAAGACGCTTTTTGAAAAGTACACGGCCGAGGCGGGCAAGAAGCAGTATCTGATCCCCTACTTTATTGCCGCGCACCCCGGCACCAGCGACGAGGACATGATGAACCTCGCCATCTGGCTCAAGAAGAACGGCTTTCGGGCCGATCAGGTGCAGACCTTCTACCCCAGCCCCATGGCCACGGCCACGACCATGTTCCACACCCGGCTCAACCCGCTCAAGGGCATCCACCGTGACGAACGTGGCGAAAAGGTGGACGTGGTGCGCGGTGAAAAGCGCCGCCGCCTGCACAAGGCCTTTTTGCGCTACCACGACCCCGCCAACTGGCCGCTGCTGCGCGAGGCGCTCAAAAGCATGGGCCGCGCCGACCTCATTGGCAACGGCAAGCACCACCTGATTCCGACCTTCCAGCCCTTGAACACGAGTGGCGGCTGCGCGTCGCGCAAGAAAGACAATTTCCTCACCATTCCGTCCATGGTGACTGAGAAGGTGCCATCCAAGGCAGGGCCCAAGCCGGGCCAGATCCAGACCCAGCACACGGGCCTGCCGCCACGGGCGGGTATTCAGGGTAAAAAACCGCAAAAGCCCAATACCAGCAAGCGCTGATAGCTATTAAATTGGTAGTGAAAGCGCGCGGCCCTGCGGCGCTGCGCTTTCAAAGCCAGGGCTGGAACGCGCCCATCCCGTACAAAAAACCTCCCAGCGCGGCGCAGTGCAGCACGATGGTTGCCCAGTAGATCGCGCGAAACGCGGTCTTGCGGGATTTGTGGCGCATGTTCTGCTGCGCCAGCCAGGCGGCGGGCCAGCCACCGAGCAGCGACAGCAGATGCAACTGCTTTTCTGCGATGCGCCACTGGCCCTGGCGTGCGGCGTTTTTGTCGGCCGCGTAGAGCCACAAGGTGGCCAGGTTCAAGCCCGCCAGTGCCGCCACGGTCCACAGCGGCAGGTGCCGCGTCCACACAGCCCAGGCCACCAGCGCCGCCCACGCCAGCATCAGGCCATAGGCCAAGGCGGCGCCCGCAGGCGCGACTGGGGTGGCTTTGCGGCGCGTGCCGGCGCTTGTTTCGGTGCGGGCTGTGCTGCGGCCTGCGCGCGTGGTTTCGGGGCGGCGTGCACCCCGGGCTTGGCTGCCATGGTTGCCCGCTGGGGCGCCTTGCGCGCCTGCGGCCTGCACCGCCGTGGCGCGCGGGCCTTTGTCGCCCCCACGGATTTCTTCAAAGACCACGGCCAGGCCTTCACGTGGCGGTGTGGCGCCACGGTAGTCACGGACGTGAAAGAACACATCGGCAGCCGAGCCCGGGCTGCGGATGAAGCCAAAGGCGCGCTCGGCGTTCCAGCGCACCACGGTTCCCTGCTTTGGCATGGGTGTGTGCTGCCCCGTCAAGCCAGGGTGTGCAGCGGAATGTCTTTGGCGTGCGCCAGCGCGCTGAGCTGCGCGCGGGTCTGGCCTTGCAGGAAGCGGGCAATGGCGTCGTGGGTGGCGGGGTTGCGCAGGTGAGCCATGTCGCCCGCTGCAGGCAGGCCCGCCGCCTCGCAAAGGCGCGCGGCGAAGTGGGGCTCCAGCGCAGCCACGGCCACGCGGCCATCCTGGCAGGGGTAAATGCGGTAGCCCGCGTGTGCGCCGCCCACGTCGCCCTGCGGGGTGGTCAGACCCCAGTGCAGGGGCAGGGCCAGCCACTGCGCGGCTTCGGCCAGGCCCACCTCGATGCACACACCCGCGCCCTGCTGGCCGCGCGCCAGCAAGGCCTGCAGCACGGCTTCGCTCGCCATCAGCGCGCCTGCCATGTCGGCAAACAGCGTGGGCGGCACCTGCGGGCCGGTCAGCAGCCCGGCCTCGGCCTGGTAGGTGAGGTCGTGGCCAGGTTCTTCGGCACGCTCGCCCAGCGCGCCCACGATGCGCACCAGCGAAAGGCGCGGGTAGCGCGCCTGCAGCGCCTCCCAGCCCAGCCCCAGCTTGGTCAGCGCCGAGGGGCGAAAGGAGGTGATCAGCACGTCGGTGCGTGCCAGCTCGGCGTGCAGCGCGGCCTGGCCTTCGTCTGTTTTGAGGTGGGCGTGCAGCACGCGAACGCCCTGGTGCAGCTCGCCATAGGCCGCCGGGCTGTAGATGCCCATGGGGTCGGCACTGGGCTGGCCGCGTTGGGGCAGGGGTTCGAGCTTGGTGCACTCTGCCCCCAGGCGCGCGCAGCGCAGCAGGGCGGCAGGACCGGGCAGGTTGAGCGCCAGGCTCAGGATGCGGGTGCCATGCAGGGGTTGCAGGGGTGTCATGCGATGGTGTCTCCGTTGATTGCTATTTATTTAATAGCTTTTGGCGCTTTGTGGACGGGCTTCAGGGGCATTTTTGGGGTTCTCTTCTATTTCGGGTGGCGTACAACATTCCCCACTGAGTCCATGGTCAGGCCCTTGCTTTTAGCAGAGGATTGCCCGGCAGGTGGGTAAGTTTTCGGTCGTGCCGTATCCCCGCGCCTTGGCCTTGGCCGCTTGCAGCAACGAGTTGACTGCTTCCACATAGCCGGTGTGCAAGTGGGCTGCGTCAAACGCCTTGAGGATCCCGGCCCAGTGCTGCTTGATGGTCTTGGCCAGATCCTTGAAGGGTGCCAAGCGGCTGCGCTGCGCCCAGTGCAGCCACTTTGTGAGGGCCTGCGCACTTTGCTCTGCTGCATCAGAGCGTGCACTTCTGTAGATGTCACGCAGCGCCTCCTTCAGTCGCCACGCTCTGGCGGTCTTCAATCGGGTGTGGGGCAGCCAATCCATCTTGTCCTGCTCCTTGAGCGTCCACCTGGCCTTGTCTTTGAGCCAGCACCAGCGGGTCTTCTTGAGCCAATGCTCGCCCCGGGCTTCCTCGCGGCGCACGGCATCGACCGCCCGGTTGGCCAGTTGCACCACATGGAATCCGTCAAAGGCGATGGCCGCCGTCGGCAGGTGCTGGGCGGCCCCTGCGATGAAGGCTTTGGACATGTCCATGCACACCACCTCGATGGCCTGTGGCTGGCCTTGGTGGCTCTTGAGGTCTTCGGTAAATCGCTGCACGGTGCTGGCATCCTTGCCAGGCGTGGCATGGATCAGCCGTGCTTTGTCCAGATCGTGCACCAGCGTGATGTAGCTGTGGCCTTTGGCGCAGCTGGTCTCATCAATACCGATGACCTTGACATTCGCGTAGCTCTCCTGGGCCCGGGCCAAACAGACATGGGCGTCGATCTGGCGCCACACGGTGTTGTCCGCACAGCGCAGGATGCGTGCGCACGCCGACACCGGCATCTCCCGGGCCAGCGTCAGTGCCAGCGCCTCGAACATGAGCGTGAAGCGGCTACCCTCGCGTGCCCAGGGCACGCTCAGTTGGGTGGTGGCACCGCAGACGCTGCAGGCCACGCGGGGCAGCGAGCAGTGCACGTAGGCCTCGAACTGAAAGAAGTCCAGATGCCGCCAGCTGCGCTGGCGGTGGTCATGGAGCTTTTGATCAGCGGCTGAGCACGCCGGGCATGCTGCACTGCCTGAGCGCCAGACAACGTACAGGTCGATGCGACTGCGCTCCACGTCCAGCGCAACACGCTCTACCGCCCAGGGGGCTGCAAGGCCTAACGCTTGGCAAAACAATGCTTCTTGCATCGGAACGGCTCCTGTTCAGGGGGTGTCAACAGATTTTTTTGAGGATGCCCAGCACGATGTTCAGCGGAAACGTCAACCCCAGCGACAGGCTCACATACAGCGAGGGGTCTGCCTCGGGGATGGCAAAGCGCACCACCGCGGGCACCGCGATGTACGAGGCGCTGGCCGCCAGCACCATCAGCAGCACCGCATCGCCCGCAGGCACCTGCACCAGCCACGCCAGCGCCACGGCGATGCTGGCGTGCACCAGCGGCCCCAGCACCGCATAGGCCAGCAGCCAGGGTGACTGCTGGCGCACGGCCGGCAGGTTGCGCGCGGTACAGAGCCCCATGTCCAGCAAGAACAGGCACAACATGCCTTTGAACAGGTCGCCCGAGAAGGGCTGCATGGCCGCCTTGCCCGCATCGCCTGTCACCAGTCCGATCACCATTGCGCCCAGCAGCAACAGCTGCGTGCCATCGGTAAACGACTCATGCAGGATCTTGCCCATCGACAGGTGCTGCCCCCGTGGGGCCGTGCCCATGGCCCCGGCGCCCAGGGTGGCAGCACCCACCGATGCCATCGCCACCAACGGCTGCACGCGGGGGAGAGGGGTTGCGGCAGTTGCCGGCGCCGTCTGGCGCAGCGCATTGGCCAGCATCACTGCCAGGATGATGGCGGGCGACTCCATCAGTGCCATGGCGGCCGCCATGTAGCCGCCGTAGGGCACCGACTGCGATTCCAGGTACTGCGTGGCCGTCACGAACGTCACGGCACTCACGGAACCATAGGTGGCTGCCACCGCGGCTGCGTTAAAGCCCGACAGCACGCGCCGCAGCAGCATGTAGCCCAGCAGCGGCACCACCACGGCCAGCAGCACCGCCAGCCCCAGGCTGCTGGCCACACTGGGCGTAAAGCCCGATGCCGCCAGCGCAAAGCCGCCCTTCAGACCCAGCGCCATCAGCAGGTAGATCGACAAGAATTTCGAGATGGCCGCAGGCATCTCCAGGTTCGAGCGGACCAGGCCCGCAAACACCCCCAGGGCAAAAAAAAGGACCGCGGGGTCCAGCAAGCTTTGCATCGTTCAACTCCTTTGGGCGCAATGCTATGCAGTGTGGGGTGCAAAGTAAAATCGATTCGAATGACGTTATCTATAGATAAAAATCGATGAATATCACTTTTCGCCAGCTCCGGCTTTTTCTGGCGCTGGCTGAAACCGGCAGCGTCAGTGCCGCCGCAAGGCGCATGCACGTCACGCAGCCCACGGCGTCGATGCAGCTGCGCGAAGTGACGCTGGCCGTGGGCATGCCGCTGTACGAAGTGATTTCGCGCCGGGTTCACCTGACCGAGGCCGGGCAGGCCCTGGCCCGCACGGCGCATGCCATCGCCGGCGAGTGGGATGCGTTCGAGCAGCGCGTGGCGGGCGCCAAGGGGCTGACCAGCGGACGCCTGAGGGTGGCCGTGGTGAGCACCGCCAAATACTTCATCCCCCGCCTGCTGGGCAGTTTCTGCAAGCTGCACCCGCAGATCGACATTTCGCTTGAAATCCTCAACCGTGATCACGTCATCACGCGCCTGCGCAGCAACCTGGACGATCTCTATGTCATGTCCGTGCCGCCGGCCGACCTGCCGCTGGAGGATCAGATCCTGATGCCCAACCCGCTGGTGGTCATTGCGGCCTCCACCCATCCGCTGGCGCTCAGACAGCGCGTGACACTGGCACAGCTGCAGGATGAGCGCTTCATCCTGCGCGAAAAAGGTTCGGGCACCCGCATGGCCACCGACGCGCACCTGCGCCAGCGGGGTTTTACCCCGACCGCGGTGCTGGAGCTGGGCAGCAACGAGGCCATCAAGGAATCCGTCGAGGGGCAGCTGGGCGTTTCCATCCTGTCGCGCCATGCGCTGGGTGCGCACCACGAGGGTCTGGCGGTTCTTCGTGTGCAGGGCTTTCCCATCCAGTCGCAGTGGCACCTGGTCTGGCCCAGGGGCAAGCAACTGTCACCGATTGCCCAGGTGTTTCAGGCGCACTTGCTCAGCGAGGCGAAAGGGTGGCTGGTGGCGCGGTAAGGTCCCGCGCGCGGCATCAGCCCGCCGGGCGGCAGCCGGTGAACATGTCCAGCGCAGGGTTGTAGGCGCTGGTTTTCACGTCCATCAGGCCCAACACCGAATGGAAGTAGTGGTCGTGGCTGATGCGTCGCTCGGTCAGGTCCTTTTGCAGGCAACCGGTGGTCAGCCGGGTGCGCGACTGCATGGCGGGCGAGAGCCAGGTGATCCAGGGCACATGCTTTTGCACATCGGGCGCGATGGAATAGGGCAGCCCATGCAGGTAGATGTTGTTCTCGCCCAGCGACTCTCCATGATCTGCTACATAAATCATAGCTGTTTGCGCTCTATCTGATTGGTATGAGAGCCAATTGAGCACGGAATCGAGAAACTGGTCGGTCTGCACGATGCTGTTGTCATAGGCGTTCACCACCTGTTCTTGCGTGCATTCCTGCAGGTTGGTAGAGGTGCATTCGGGCTGGAACTGCTTCAGGGCCGGGGCCGAGCGTTTGAAGTAGGCCGGACCGTGGCTGCCCATCTGGTGCATCACCACCACGGTGCCGCGGCTGCGCTGCTCGGCGGGCAGCTCGGCCAGGCGCTGGTCCAGGTCCTTGAGCATGATGGGGTCCAGGCATTCGCCACCGGGGCACAAGACCGGGTCTTTCAGCGCCGTGGTGCGCACTTCGCTGACACGCTCGCACACGCCCTTGCAGCCGGCCTGGTTGTCCAGCCACAGCACGGCCAGGCCCGCGTGGTGCAGCACATCGATCAGGCTTTCGTAGTTGGCCTTGCGCGCCTCGAAGCCGTCGCGCCCCAGGTGCGAAAACATGCAGGGCACCGATGCGGCGGTGCTGGTGCCGCACGACCAGGCGTTGCGCGCCGTGGCCAGGTCGGTGCGGGCCGACAGCAGGGGAGTGGTGGGCCGGTTGTAGCCGTTGAGCCCGAAGTTCACGCTGCGCCCGGTTTCGCCCAGCACCAGCACCAGGAGGGGCGGCTTTTGCTGGCCTGCATAGCTGGCGCCCAGCTGGGCGTCGCGGCCCAGCGGCATGAGGGTGCTGGTGTCCAGCCGCAGTGGCTTGGTGGCAATGTTGCCCAGGGCGTACACGCTGTTGAGCGGATTGATCAGGTAGCGCAGCTTGGTGTGGTTGCGCATGACGGAGGCGAAGTCCTGGAACACCAGCAGCAGGCAGACCACGATGACCACGATCGCGCCCACCAGCAGCATGCCGTTGTGCGCCATGTGGCGAAAGGCATGCATGCGGCGCACCGGGCGCCGGTACAGCCACAGCAGCGGCGGCGCCGTGAGCGCCAGCACGGTGGCCAGCATGCGCCAGTTGAGCAGGTCGCCGGCCTCTTTCACATCGGTCTGCATGACGTTGACCAGCATGCTTGCGTCGATGGCAATGCCATAGGCAAGCATGAAATAGGCACCGAAAGCGGCCATGAGCAGCAGCACGGTGATGGCGGGTTTGAGCGTCCAGCGCCAGGCCAGCACGCTAAGCAGGGCGGCATTGCCTGCCGCCACGATCACCGCAAAAGCCAGCGCAAAGCCCCAGCCGCGCAGCGTGCCCTGGCCCGGCAGCGCCGCCACTTCGCGCCACAGCGGCACGTTGCAGGCTGTGGCCAGCCAGGCGCTGGCCAGCACCACGACCCACGCCGGGTGGATGTCGCGGGAAGGGTGGGTTGGGTGGGCAACGGCACGGCGGCCAGACACAAGGCGCCACAGGCGCTGCAAAAACAAAGGCATGGGACGATTGTCTGTAGTGCCGCTTAACTGGGCATTAATGTTCAGCCAAGCGAGGTGGCATGGTGCTGCAGGTGGTCGGCCAGGAAGGTCTGGATGAAATAGTAGCCATGGTCGTAGCCTGCATGGCGGCGCAGCGTGAGCGGCTGCCCGACCTGGGCGCAGGCGCTTTCGAACAGGTGCGGGTGCAGCTGCGTGGCGAGAAACTTGTCGGCCAGACCTTGGTCGATCAGGATGCCCTGGGGATAGGGTGCGCTGGTTTGCTGGCCCATCAGCACACTCGCATCATGTGCGCCCCAGGTGCTTTCATCCTGCCCGAGATACCCCGTGAAGGCGTTGTGCCCCCACGGGCACTGGGTGGGCGCGCAAATGGGCGCAAAGGCCGATAAGCTGCGGAAAACGCCGGGGTGCCGCAAGGCGAGCGTGAGCGCACCGTGGCCGCCCATCGAATGCCCGAACAGGCCCAGGCGCTGGTCGTCGAGTGCAAACTGCGCCGCTACGTCGGGCAGCAACTCCTTGATGAGGTAGGTCTCCATGCACCAGTGGCCGGCCCAGGGCGATTCGGTGGCGTCCAGATAGAAGCCGGCACCCACACCGAATTCCCAGTGGTTGCTTTCGCCCACAATGCCAGCGCCGCGCGGGCTGGTGTCGGGGGTGAGGACGGCCAGCCCCAGCTGTGCGGCCAGGCGCTGCGCGCCGGCCTTGATGGCAAAGGTTTCCTCGGTGCAGGTCAGGCCCGCCAGGTAGGTGAGCAACGGCACTTTCTGCCCGGCCAGGGCCTGGGGTGGCAGATACAGGCCAAAGCGCATCGGCAGCCCGATTTCGGACGAGCTGTGTTTGTAAAAGCGCTGCACGCCGCCAAAGCAGGCGTGTTCGCTGGTCAGTTCCAGGGCGGTGAATGTCATGAATATCAAATTTGATAGCTGCTAGCGCTTATGGATAAAGCGCTAGAGGCCGATTTAATCAATAAATGACCACGCCGCGGATGGACTCGCCGCGCTTCATCAGGTCGAACCCCTTGTTGATGTCTTCAAGCGGCATGGTGTGGGTGATCAGGTCGTCGATGTTGATCTTGCCCTCCATGTACCAGTCCACGATCTTGGGCACGTCGGTGCGGCCGCGTGCGCCACCGAAGGCCGAGCCCTCCCACTTGCGGCCGGTGACCAGCTGGAAGGGGCGGGTGCTGATCTCGGCGCCGGCCTCGGCCACGCCGATGATGATGCTGCGGCCCCAGCCCTTGTGCGTGCATTCGAGCGCCTGGCGCATCACGGTGGTGTTGCCGATGCACTCGAAGCTGTAGTCGGCGCCGCCGTCGGTGAGCTGCACGATGGCATCCACCACGTTCTCCACCTCTTTCGGGTTGATGAAGTGCGTCATGCCGAACTTGCGCGCCATCTCCTGGCGTGCGGGGTTGATGTCCACGCCGATGATCTTGTCGGCACCCACCATCCTGGCGCCCTGGATCACGTTCAGGCCGATGCCGCCCAGGCCGAACACGACCACGTTGGCGCCGGCCTCGACCTTGGCGGTGAAGATCACCGCGCCGATGCCGGTGGTGACGCCGCAGCCGATGTAGCAGACCTTGTCAAAGGGCGCGTCCTCGCGGATCTTGGCCAGCGAAATCTCGGGTGCCACGGTGTAGTTGCTGAAGGTGCTGGTGCCCATGTAGTGAAAAATGGGCTTGCCATCCAGGCTGAAGCGGCTGGTGGCGTCGGGCATCAGGCCCTTGCCCTGCGTGCCGCGAATCAGCTGGCACAGGTTGGTCTTGCGCGACAGGCAGAACTTGCACTGGCGGCATTCGGGGGTGTACAGCGGAATGACATGGTCGCCCTTCTTGAGCGTGGTCACGCCCGGCCCCACGTCCACCACGATGCCCGCGCCTTCGTGGCCCAGGATGGCCGGGAAGATGCCTTCGGGGTCGGCGCCCGAGAGCGTGTAGTAGTCGGTGTGGCAGATGCCGGTGGCCTTGATCTCGACCAGCACTTCGCCGAATCTGGGGCCGTCGAGGTCCACGGTTTCAATGGTCAGGGGCTGGCCTGCTTGCCAGGCGACGGCGGCTTTGGTTTTCATGGGGGATCCTCAGGTAACGGTGTCGCAGCACTATACGGGCACCGGCGCGGGTTGGTAACGGGCAGAAAAAAGCCCGCCGGGGTGCGGCGGGCTTTGGGGCTGCTGGGCGCGCTGGGCGCGCCGCAGATCAACGGGCCGTCAGGGGCGGCACATCGCGGCGCACCGAGCCGGTGAACAGTTGGCGCGGGCGGCCGATCTTGTACTCGGGGTCGCTGATCATTTCGTTCAGCTGGGCAATCCAGCCGACGGTGCGGGCCAGCGCGAAGATGCCGGTGAACAGGTTCACTGGAATGCCCATGGCGCGCTGCACGATGCCGGAGTAGAAGTCCACGTTCGGGTAGAGCTTGCGCGAGACGAAGTAGTCGTCTTCGAGGGCGATCTTTTCCAGTTCCTTGGCCAGCTTGAACAGCGGATCGTTTTCCAGGCCCAGCTCCTTGAGCACTTCGTTGCAGGTTTCCTGCATGAGCTTGGCGCGGGGGTCGTAGTTCTTGTAGACGCGGTGGCCAAAACCCATCAGCTTGACGCCGGAGTTCTTGTCCTTGACCTTCTCCATGAATTCGCCCACCTTGGCCACGCCGCCCTGGCGCTGGATGTCTTCCAGCATGTTCAGGCAGGCTTCGTTGGCGCCACCGTGGGCAGGGCCCCACAGGCAGGCCACGCCCGCCGAGATGGCCGCAAACGGGTTGGTGCCCGACGAGCCGCACAGGCGCACCGTGGAGGTCGAGGCGTTTTGCTCGTGGTCGGCGTGCAGGATGAAGATGCGGTCCAGGGCGCGCTCAAGCACCGGGTTGACCTTGTAGTCTTCGCAGGGCGTGCCGAACATCATGCGCAGGAAGTTGCCGGAGTACGACAGATCGTTGCGCGGGTACATGTAGGGCTGGCCGACGCCGTATTTGTAGGCCATGGCGACCAGCGTGGGCATCTTGGCGATCAGGCGGATCGCGGCGATGTCGCGGTGCTGCGGATTGTTGATGTCGGTGCTGTCATGGTAGAAGGCCGACATGGCGCCCACTAGGCCCGTCAGCACAGCCATGGGGTGCGCATCACGGCGGAAACCGCGCAGGAAGAACTGCATCTGCTCGTTGACCATGGTGTGGTCGAGCACCAGCTTGTGAAAATCACCCCGCTGGGTGGCGTTGGGCAGCTCGCCCTTGAGCAGCAGGTAGCAGGTGTCCAGGTAGTCGCACTGCGTGGCCAGTTGTTCGATGGGGTAGCCGCGGTACAGCAACTCGCCCTTGTCGCCGTCGATGTAGGTGATGGCGGACTGGCACGACGCCGTGGACAGGAAACCGGGGTCGTAGGTGAACATGCCGGTTTGAGCGTACAGCTTGCGGATGTCGATGACGTCCGGGCCAATGCTGCCCTGGTAGACCGGCATGTCCACGCTGGGGCTGCCGTTACTGAACGACAGGGTGGCTTTGTTGTCAGCTAGCTTCATTGTTAATTTCCTTTGGGGTTTCGGAGATCCGGTCTGGGGCTATCGATTCAGTGTCGGGGCACTATTGCACCGCGGTGCTGCCGCCTTGCCGCAGCATGCCCAGCACTTCGTGCACTTCTGGTGTGTCCAGCGGGGCCTGTGGCTCGCGGCGGCGCAGCAACAGGTCCAGCAGGTCGTTGTCCGCCAGGTCCATCAGGGCCATCAGGCCGTCGGCGTGGCGTTGGGTCAACTGGGGCTCAAAGCGGGTGAAAAACTGCTCGATGAACAGGTCGTTCTCCAGCAGCCCCCTCCTGCAGCGCCAGTGCAGCTTGCTCAGTGCGCGCTCGTCCAGCAGCGGTGAGGCTGCTGCGCTGGCGATGGTGGACGTTTCACCCATGGCTTTGAACGCGCTTCAGATGGCGCGACGCACCATCAGTTCCTTGATCTTGCCGATGGCGCGCGTGGGGTTCAGGCCCTTGGGGCACACGTCCACGCAGTTCATGATGGTGTGGCAGCGGAACAGGCGGTAGGGGTCTTCGAGGTTGTCGAGGCGCGCACCCGTGGCGTCATCGCGGCTGTCGGCGATGAAGCGGTAGGCCTGCAGCAGACCTGCCGGGCCCACGAACTTGTCGGGGTTCCACCAGAAGCTGGGGCAGCTTGTGGAGCAGCTGGCGCACAGGATGCACTCGTATAGGCCGTTGAGCTCTTCGCGCTCTTCGGGCGACTGCAGGCGCTCACGGTCAGGCGCCAGTTCTTCGTTGATCAGGTAGGGCTTGATCGAGTTGTATTGCTTGAAGAACTGCGTCATGTCCACGATCAGGTCGCGGATCACGGGCAGGCCCGGCAGCGGCTTGAGCACGATGGTGCCCTTGAGCGTGTTCATGTTGGTCAGGCAGGCCAGGCCGTTCTTGCCATTGATGTTCATGGCGTCCGAACCGCAGACCCCTTCGCGGCAGGAGCGGCGGAACGACAGCGTGGGATCCTGTTCCTTGAGCTTGATCAGCGCGTCCAGCAGCATGCGCTCATGGCCGTCGAGTTCGATCTCGATGGTCTGCATGTAGGGCTTGGCATCCTTGTCCGGATCGTAGCGGTAGATTTGGAATGTGCGTTTTTGCATGTTTCTTCTCTCGTGACGATTTAGAACGTACGGACCTTCGGAGGAACGCTGTCCACCGTCAAAGGCTTGAGGTTGACGGGCTTGTAATCAAGGCGGCTGCCTTCGCTGTACCACAGCGTGTGCTTGAGCCACTCCTTGTCGTTGCGACCCAGCGGGAATTCGGCGTGGTCAGCGGGGTGCTCGTAGTCGTACACGGTGTGGGCGCCACGGCATTCCTTGCGGGCTGCGGCAGACACCATGGTGGCCTGGGCCACTTCGATCAGGTTGTCCACTTCCAGCGCCTCGATGCGCGCGGTGTTGAACACCTTGGACTTGTCCTTGAGTGTGACGCCCGCCACGCGGTTGCGCAGTTCGGCGATCTTCTTGACGCCTTCGTCCATGCTTGCCTGGGTGCGGAACACGCCGGCATGCTGCTGCATGGTGGTGCGGATGTCGCCGGCCAGGTTCTGCGCGTAGATGCCGTCGCTGGACTTGTCGAGCTGGTTCAGGCGTTCGAGGGTGCGGTCGGCCGCATCCTTGGGCAGGGGCTTGTGCTCCTTGTTCTTGTTGTTGAACTCGACGATGTGGCGGCCAGCGGCCTTGCCAAACACCAGCAGGTCCAGCAGCGAGTTGGTGCCCAGGCGGTTGGCGCCGTGCACGCTCACGCAGGCGCATTCGCCCACGGCATACAGGCCGTTCACCACGGCGTTGTTGATGCCATTGGCCTGGGTGATCACCTGGCCATTGATGTTGGTGGGCACGCCGCCCATCTGGTAGTGGATGGTGGGCACCACGGGAATGTCTTCCTTGGTGATGTCCACGTTGGCGAAGTTGACGCCAATTTCATACACCGAAGGCAGTCGTTTGTGGATGGTGTCTGCACCCAGGTGGCTGAGCTTGAGCATCACGTAGTCCTTGTTCGGACCACAGCCACGGCCTTCCTTGATTTCCTGGTCCATCGAACGCGAGACGAAATCGCGCGGTGCCAAGTCTTTCAGGGTGGGCGCGTAGCGCTCCATGAAGCGCTCACCATTGCTGTTGAGCAAGATGGCGCCTTCGCCACGGCAGCCTTCGGTCAGCAGCACGCCAGCACCGGCCACGCCGGTGGGGTGGAACTGCCAGAACTCCATGTCCTGCAGCGCAATGCCGGCGCGGGCCGCCATGCCCAGGCCGTCACCGGTGTTGATGAAGGCGTTGGTGGATGCGGCAAAGATGCGGCCGGCACCGCCGGTGGCCAGCAGCACGGTCTTGGCTTCCAGGATGTACAGGTCGCCGGTTTCCATTTCGAGGGCCGTCACGCCGACCACGTCGCCATCGGCGTCGCGGATCAGGTCCAGTGCCATCCACTCCACGAAGAAGTTGGTCTTGGCCTTGACGTTCTGCTGGTACAGCGTGTGCAGCATGGCGTGGCCGGTGCGGTCGGCGGCGGCGCAGGCGCGCTGCACGGGTTTTTCGCCGTAGTTGGCGGTGTGGCCGCCAAACGGGCGCTGGTAGATCGTGCCGTCAGGGTTGCGGTCGAACGGCATGCCGAAGTGTTCGAGCTCGTACACCACCTTGGGTGCTTCACGGCACATGAACTCGATGGCGTCCTGGTCGCCCAGCCAGTCAGAGCCCTTGATGGTGTCGTAGAAGTGGTAGTGCCAGTTGTCCTCGGACATGTTGCCCAGCGAGGCCGAAACGCCGCCTTGTGCCGCCACGGTGTGGCTGCGGGTGGGAAACACCTTGGACAGCGAGGCCACATTAAGGCCTGCGCGGGAGAGTTCAAGCGCGGCGCGCATGCCGGAGCCGCCGGCGCCAATGATGACGACGTCGAACTTGCGCTTGGTGATGTTAGCGTTGGTGTAGCTCATTATTTGCCTTCAGTCGCGGGAATCAGAGACGCCACAAAACCTGGATACCCCAGCCGGCACAGCCGACCAGCCAGACGATGGTGAAAATCTGCAGCACAAGGCGCAGGCCCACCGGCTTGATGTAATCCATCCAGATGTTGCGCATGCCTACCCAGGCGTGCCAGATGAGTGCCAGGATCACGCAGAACGTGAGCACTTTCATCCATTGGCTGGAGAAAATGGACGCCCAGCGGTCATAGCCGATGGGGCCTTTGGTCAGAACCAGTTGCACGAGCAGGATCAGCGTGAACAGTGCCATCAGAACGGCAGTCACGCGTTGGCTCAGCCAGTCGCGCAGGCCATAGTGGGCACCTACGACGGTGCGTTTGTAACCGAAGTTGTCGGACATGGTGGGTTTCCTCTTAGTCATTGCGCGGCACGCCGGACCCGGCGCCGCCGCGGGGTGAATCAATACAGGCCGAACAGCTTGGCTGCAAGCACCAGCGTCAGGCCAATGCTGATGACCAGTGTCACCAGGGCAGAGGTCTTGCCGAACTGCTTGCTGACGGCGTCATGGCTCACGTCCATGCACAAGTGGCGCACACCGGCGATCAGGTGGTGCAGATAGGCCCAGATAAGACCCAGCGCCACCAGCTTGATGAACCAGCCGGGAGCGAAGCCCAGGCCAGAGTTGAAGGCGGCTTTGAAGGTGCCAAAGGAAATTTCGGAGGACACCGAGGTGTCGAACATCCACAGCACGAACGGCAGCAGCAGAAACATCACAGCACCGCTGGCACGGTGCAGGATCGAAACCCATGCAGCCGGCGTCATGCGGTAAGTAGTGAGGTCCTTGAAGGCGTTGATATTGCGGAATTCAGGCCGTTTTTTGGCTAGCTCTGTCATGGCGGGTGCTTTCGTGGATGTAACTGCTTTGTAATTTGAAGATGCAAACAACGCAAAATTCTATTGCAACGCAACAAGTAGGGTTGTCCACTGGCGCAATATTTTGACGATTCTTCTCAAGTGCAGGCGTGTTTCAGCTCAATTCGTTGTGGTAATGGTGTGTGTCGGTGCGGTAAAGACCACGCCGTAACTCCATGGGAACATCGTTGTAGGTGTAGGCGGTGCGCTCCACGCTCAGCAAGGGCGTGCCAGCGGGGGTGTGCAGAAGCTGCGCCTGCTCACCGTCGGCCAGCACGGCTCGGATTTTTTCTTCGGCCCGCACCATGCGCACACCGAAATCCAGCTCGAACATGGCATAGGTCGGACCTTGGTAGTTCGCCATCTGCTCGGCTGTCAGGCCCTTGAAGGCCTGGCCGGGGAGCCAGATGTCTTCGAGAATGGTGGGTTCGCCGGCAAACGACAGAATGCGCCGCGCCTGTACCACCGGGTCGCCACTGCGCAAGGCCAGGGCGCGCGCCACGTCGGCGCTGGCGCGCACGCGCCGACAATCCAGCACGGTGCGTTGCGCCGGCCCCTCCACACTGGCATCGCCGGTGTCGGGCAAAAGCTTCAGAAAACGGTATTGCACATGCTGCTCGGCATGGGTGGCGACAAAAGTGCCCTTGCCCTGTCGCCGCATCACCAGATTGTCGGCCGCCAGCTCGTCAATGGCCTTGCGGACCGTGCCCTGACTCACCCGAAACCGCGCCGCCAAATCCATCTCGCTGGGAATGGCTTCACCGGGCTTCCATTCACCCTGCTGCAGGCTTTGCAGGATCAAGGCCTTGATCTGCTGGTACAGCGGGCTGAATGCCGGCGTCAATGCACCAACACCGCCGGGAGGCGGCGAGGGCGCGTCAACATTGAACGGAAGCGAGGACATGGCAAATGGCTGGGGTGGTTATGCGAGGCGTATTCTCTGGCTGGTAACCGGGTTGGATCATATCTTATATAAGACATAAGACAAATTGACCTTTCGCAGCAATCGGCGGTAAACTCCAAGGCTGTTTTGCAGGGCACGGGTTGCTGGTAACAGGGCTGGTGCTTGCGCTGCATCTACATCTGTTTTTTCCACTTCCTGGAGTTTTCACCATGAGCAAGAAGCCCGTCCGTGTTGCCGTTACCGGCGCTGCTGGTCAAATCGGTTACGCCCTGCTGTTCCGTATCGCCTCGGGCGAAATGCTGGGCAAGGACCAGCCGGTCATCCTGCAATTGCTCGAAGTTCCCGTGGAAGGCCCACAAAAAGCGCTCAAGGGCGTGATGATGGAACTCGACGACTGCGCTTTCCCGCTGCTCGTGGAGATGACCGCCCACAGCGACCCCATGACCGCCTTCAAGGATGCCGATTACGCCTTGCTGGTGGGTTCGCGCCCCCGCGGCCCCGGCATGGAGCGCGCCGAGCTGCTGGCCGTCAACGGTGCCATCTTCACCGCACAAGGCAAGGCCCTGAATGCCGTGGCCAGCCGCGACGTCAAGGTGCTGGTGGTGGGCAACCCCGCCAACACCAACGCCTACATCGCCATGAAGAGCGCGCCTGACCTGCCACGCAAGAACTTCACCGCCATGCTGCGCCTCGACCACAACCGCGCTGCCAGCCAGATCGCTGCCAAGACCGGCAAGGCCGTGGCCGACATCGAAAAACTCACCGTCTGGGGCAACCATTCGCCCACGATGTACGCCGACTACCGCTTTGCCACCATCAACGGCGAGAGCGTTGCCAAGATGATCAACGACCAGGAATGGAACGCCAACACCTTCCTGCCCACCGTGGGCAAGCGCGGCGCAGCCATCATTGAGGCACGTGGCCTGTCGTCGGCGGCATCGGCTGCCAACGCAGCCATCGACCACATGCGCGACTGGGCCCTGGGCACCAACGGCAAGTGGGTCACCATGGGTATTCCTTCGGATGGCCAGTACGGCATTCCCAAGGACACCATGTTCGGCTTTCCTGTCACCTGCGAAAACGGCGAGTACAAGATCGTCGAAGGCCTGGAAATTGACGCGTTCTCGCAAGAGCGCATCAACATCACGCTGGCCGAGCTGCAGGGCGAGCAAGACGGCGTCAAGCACCTGCTCTGATCCCATGAGCGTTGTGCGCCGCGCAGAACCATCCTCAGGCTCCGTTCCTCCCGGGGGGGGCGAAGCAGCCCACGCCGTGAGTGGCGGGGTCGTGCGTGCCCATCCTCGCGATGTGCTGCTGGGTGCGCAGGCGGCTTCTGCCGCCTTGCCGGTTTGCGATCACTACAGCGGTGCGCCGGCGCGCATGCTCAAGAGCCTGCAATTGCAGGCACAGATGACCGAGGAATTCGGCGCTTGCGTTTTTGACGTGACGCTGGACTGCGAAGACGGAGCCCCGGTGGGCGATGAAGCGGCGCATGCGGTCGTGGTGGCCGCCCTGGCGCGCGATGCCGCCCCGGCAGCGCGCGTGGGCGTTCGCGTTCACCCCGTGGACCACCCCGCATTTGCCAACGACATGGCCACCATTGCCGGCGAGGCCGGTCATCGGCTCAACCACATCATGCTGCCCAAGGTGGAGTCGGTGGACGATGTTTTGCGGGCAGAAAAAGCCCTGCAGGGCACATCGGCGGCCCATCTGCCCCTGCAGGTGCTGATCGAATCCCCGGCCGCAGTGCACCGGGCTTTCGAGATTGCCGCGCATCCCCGCGTGCAAAGCCTGAGCTTTGGCTTGATGGATTTTGTGTCGGCCCACGGCGGTGCCATTCCCGCATCGGCCATGGCCTCTGCCGGGCAGTTCACGCACCCGCTGGTGGTGCGCGCCAAGCTCGAAATCGCCTCGGCCTGCCATGCCCATGGCAAGGTGCCATCGCACTGCGTGGTAACCGAATTCAGCGATATGGTGGCCATGCAGGCCGCAGCCAGCCGCGCTGCACGCGAGTTTGGCTACACGCGCATGTGGAGCATCCACCCCGCGCAGATTCGCCCCATCCTGGAGGCCTTTGGGCCCACGCAGGATGACATTGAAGTTGCTTCAAAAATAATAGCTGCTGCCGCAGACGCTGATTGGGCTCCCATCAGTTTTGATGGCGCATTGCATGACCGCGCCAGTTTTCGCTATTACTGGCAGGTTCTGGAGCGTGCGCACAGCACCGGGCGCAGCTTGCCCGCGGCCGTGTGCCCGTGGTTTACTCCGTCTGTCTCTCTCTGTCCCTGAACCCTCACCTGCAGGATCCCTGATGAAAACCTTTATCGCTTCTGCCCTCATGCTGCTGGCGCCCGCCTTTGTGCTGGCCCAGACACCCGCCCCGTCTGCCGCCAAGCCTGCCACCAAGGCAACCGCCAAGGCCCCTGCCAAAGCCGCCGCCGCCAAAACCGCCAAGGCCAAGCCCACCAGCAGCCGCGTCCAGCTCAAGTCCGCCACCGGTCAGGTGGCAGCAGGCATCATGGCTGCCGAGGCCGCCCTCTCGCCGGACGAACTGGCCATTGCCGAGCGCGTGCATGTGGGCCACATCGCCTGCGAATTGGGCGCGCACGTCACGCTCAAGGCCGACCCAGCCTCGCCCGGCCGCTTCGATGTGGAAGGCAAGGGCTTCAAGTACCGCATGACCCCCGTAGCCACATCCACCGGCGCTGTGCGTCTGGAAGACCAGCGGGGCGGCGCTGTGTGGCTGCAGATCGCCAACAAGTCCATGCTCATGGACCAAAAGCGTGGCCAGCGCCTGGCAGACGAATGCATGAGCCCCGAGCAGAACCTGGTTGCCGAGGCCATCAAGAAGAACCCGATCCCCAGCGTGCTGGAACCTCTGCCCGTCGCCAAACAATAACGATTCCCGTGCGCCTGGCCCCCAGGCCGCACCCACCCCACTTTAGAACGCAACCGGAGAAAATTGATGTTGAAAGCCTACCGTGACCATGTGGCCGAACGTGCTGCATTGGGCATTCCGCCACTGCCCTTGAGCGCCAAGCAGACCAGCGAACTGATCGAGCTGCTGAAAAACCCGCCTGCTGGCGAGGAAGCAACCCTGGTCGACCTGATCACGCACCGTGTGCCTGCGGGCGTGGACGATGCCGCCAAGGTCAAGGCCAGCTACCTGGCCGCCGTGGCCCATGGCACGGAAGTGTGCAGCCTCATCGGCCGTGAGAAGGCCACGCAACTGCTGGGCACCATGCTGGGCGGCTACAACCTCACGCCGCTGATCGATCTGCTTGACGACGCTGCCGTGGCTTCCGTGGCTGCCGAAGCGCTCAAGAAGACGCTGCTCATGTTCGACCAGTTCCATGACGTCAAGGAAAAGGCCGACAAGGGCAACACCTTCGCCAAGGCCGTGCTGCAAAGCTGGGCCGACGCCGAATGGTTTACCAGCCGCCCCGAAGTGCCCCAGAGCATCAAGCTCACCGTGCTCAAGGTCACTGGCGAAACCAACACCGACGACCTGTCGCCCGCGCCCGATGCCTGGAGCCGCCCCGACATCCCGCTGCACGCGCTGGCCATGCTCAAGAACAAGCGCGACGGCATCACCCCTGAAGAAGACGGCAAACGCGGCCCGGTGAAGTTCATCGAAGACCTGCGCGCCAAGGGCAACCTCGTGGCCTATGTGGGCGACGTGGTGGGCACCGGTTCCAGCCGCAAGTCGGCCACCAACAGCGTGCTGTGGTTCACCGGCGAAGACATCCCCTTTGTGCCCAACAAGCGCTTTGGCGGCGTGTGCCTGGGCAGCAAGATTGCCCCCATCTTCTACAACACCATGGAAGACGCGGGCGCGCTGCCCATCGAGCTCGACGTAAGCCAGATGAACATGGGCGACGAGATCGAGCTGCTGCCCTACGCTGGCAAGGCTTTGAAGGATGGCAACGTCATCGCTGAATTCGAAGTGAAAAGCGAAGTGCTGTTTGACGAAGTGCGCGCCGGTGGCCGCATTCCGCTGATCATCGGCCGTGGCCTGACCACCAAGGCGCGCGAGGCCCTGGGCCTGGCGCCCTCCACGCTGTTCCGCCTGCCGCAAGTGCCTGCCGCCACCGGCAAGGGTTTCACGCTGGCGCAGAAGATGGTTGGCCGTGCCTGCGGCCTGCCTGCAAAGGATGGCAACCAGATGGGCGTGCTGCCCGGCACCTATTGCGAGCCGCGCATGACCTCGGTGGGCTCGCAAGACACCACCGGCCCCATGACCCGCGACGAACTCAAGGACCTGGCCTGCCTGGGCTTCAGCTCCGACCTCGTCATGCAGTCGTTCTGTCACACGGCCGCTTACCCCAAGCCCGTGGACGTGAAGATGCACCACGAGCTGCCCGAGTTCATCAGCAACCGTGGCGGCATCTCGCTCAAGCCTGGCGACGGCATCATCCACAGCTGGCTCAACCGCATGCTGCTGCCCGACACCGTGGGCACCGGCGGCGATTCGCACACCCGTTTCCCCATTGGTATCAGCTTCCCCGCCGGCTCTGGCCTGGTGGCCTTTGCTGCCGCCACGGGCGTGATGCCGCTTGATATGCCTGAATCGGTTCTGGTGCGCTTCAAGGGCCAGATGCAACCCGGCGTGACGCTGCGCGACCTGGTGCACGCGATTCCGCTGTATGCCATCAAGGCGGGCCTGCTGACGGTGGAAAAGCAGGGCAAGAAGAACATCTTCTCGGGCCGCATTCTCGAAATCGAAGGCTTGCCTGACATGAAGGTTGAGCAGGCGTTCGAGCTGTCCGATGCCTCGGCCGAGCGCTCTGCCGCCGGTTGCACCGTGCGCCTGAACAAAGAACCGATCATCGAATACATCAACAGCAATATCGTGCTGCTGAAGAACATGATCGCCCAGGGCTACGCTGATGCACGCACCATCGGCCGCCGCATCCAGGCCATGGAAGCCTGGCTGGCCAAGCCTGAGCTGCTGGCACCCGATGCCGACGCCGAATACGCCGCCGTGATCGAGATCGACCTGGCCGAGATCACCGAACCCATCGTCTGCTGCCCCAACGACCCCGATGACGCCAAGACGCTGTCGGACGTGGCCGGTGCCAAGATCGACGAAGTGTTCATTGGCTCGTGCATGACCAACATCGGCCACTTCCGTGCGGCTTCCAAGCTGCTCGAAGGCAAGAAGGACATCCCCGTCAAGCTGTGGATGGCACCGCCCACCAAGATGGACGCCCACCAGCTCACCGAAGAAGGCCACTACGGCGTGTTCGGCGCCGCTGGTGCCCGCATGGAAATGCCGGGTTGCTCGCTTTGCATGGGCAACCAGGCCCAGGTGAAGGAAGGCGCTACCGTGATGTCCACCAGCACGCGTAATTTCCCCAACCGCCTGGGCAAGAACACCAACGTGTACCTGGGTTCGGCCGAGCTGTCGGCCATTGCTTCCAAGCTGGGCCGCATCCCGACCAAGGCCGAGTACCTGGCTGACATGGGTGTGCTCAGCGCCAACGGCGACAAGATCTACAAGTACATGAACTTCGATCAGATCGCCGAGTACAAGGACGTGGCAGACGGCGTATCCGCCTGAACGATTCACGCCCTTCGGGGCTGAAAAAAAGCCCGGTGTTCGTAAGAGCTAGGCGTTACATAAAAGTGTTGACGCTCTAGTCGGGAGCACTTGATTCGCCCTCTGAGACATCATGTTTCAGAGGGCGTTTTTCTGCCGAAGATTTCTTCAGTGGTTCAGGGGGCCTGCCCTGGCCGACCTATCTCGCGCTTGGCCCGCGAAGCCCACCTACTCGGATGTAACTCCCTGCGGCCGGGAGAGAGACCTTGGACCGACTGACGCGGTGCAGCGTTTCAGGAACGCCGAATGCCTCGCAGCTGACGTTCTTGAAGAAGTTGACCTGTACCCCACTGCCGTGAGCTTTGCCTTGAAAAAAAATCCCTCTGAGCAAAACCGCTCAGAGGGATTCTTAGAAATCATGCCAAAGGCATCAACACTTTTATGTAACGCCTAGTTCGTAAGAGCACCGGGCTTTTTACTATTAACTTAATAGCTAGTAGCGCTTGCTGTATAAGCGCTAGAGGCTTATTTGACTTAAATTTTCTAGGCTTCGAACACGCGCGCCAGCAAGGCGCCTTCGGCCGGACCTGCCAGCGGGATGCGCACGCGCAGCGGGCTGCCCGAGGCTACTTGCAGTTCTTCGCCTTCAAGACCGCGCATCTGTTCCAGTCGCACCGTGCGGTTGCCGCCGGGGTGGATGATTTCCAGCAGGTCGCCCACCGCGAAGCGGTTTTTTGTTTCCACCTCGGCCCAGCCATCCTGCACGGCCTTGACCTCGCCGACAAACTGGCTGCGCCGGGCCTCGGAGCTGCCGGTTTCGTAGTTCTGGTAGTCGTTGGCGGGGCGGCGTTCCAGGAAGCCGGCGGTGTAGCCGCGGTTGGACAGGCCTTCGAGTTCGGTGATGAGCTCGGGGTTGAACGGGCGGCCCGCCACGGCGTCGTCGATGGCGCGGCGGTAGATCTGCGCCGTGCGCGAGACGTAATACTGGCTCTTGGTGCGGCCCTCGATCTTGAGGGAATCGACTCCGATTTCCACCAGGCGCTGCACATGCTCGACGGCGCGCAGGTCTTTGCTGTTCATGATGTAGGTGCCGTGCTCATCTTCCATGATGGGCATGAGCTGGCCGGGGCGCTCCTTCTCTTCGAGCAGGTAGACCTGGTCGGCCAACGGGTGGCGCTCGCCCCCGCCGCAGGCGGCAAAGGCGGCGTTGTCGTCCTCTTGCGCCTTGTTGAAGTTGAAGTCGCCCTCCATGCGCACGGCCATGGCTTCGCCGGTGTTGGGGTCTACCGCTGCGGGCTGGGTGGCGTAGTTCCAGCGGCAGGCGTTGGTGCAGGTGCCCTGGTTGGGGTCGCGCCGGTTGAAGTAGCCCGAGAGCAGGCAGCGGCCCGAGTAGGCGATGCACAGTGCGCCGTGCACGAACACTTCGAGCTCCATGTCGGGGCATTCCTGGCGGATCTGGGCGATTTCATGAAGGCTCAGCTCGCGCGAGAGGATGATGCGCGCCACGCCCACCTTTTGCCAGAACTTCACGGCCGCATAGTTCACGGTGTTGGCCTGCACCGAGAGGTGGATGGGCACCTCGGGCCATTTTTCGCGCACCATCATGATGAGGCCCGGGTCGGCCATGATGAGGGCGTCGGGCCGCATGGCGATGATGGGTTCGATATCGCGCAGGTAGGTGCGCACCTTGTCGTTGTGCGGCAGCAGGTTGCTGGTCAGAAAGAACTTTTTGCCGCGTGCATGGGCTTCAAGGATGCCCTGCTCGATCTGCTCCTGGCGGAATTCGTTGTTGCGTGCGCGCAGGCTGTAGCGCGGCTGGCCGGCGTAGATGGCGTCGGCGCCAAAGTCGTAAGCGGCGCGCATCTTGTCGAGTGAGCCGGCGGGCAGCAGCAGTTCAGGGCTTTTCAGGGTCATGGTGCATTGTGGCCGAGGCCATGAAAACCGCTCTGCCTTAGCTCAGCAAAGCAGTCGGGCGCAAGGATCTTCAGTCTTGTGGGCGAAAGCCTATTTCCAGCGTGGACGGAACACGTCCATCTACATCGCGGGGCAGCGACTCGGTTTTG
This sequence comes from Acidovorax sp. 35-64-16, assembly GCF_002281195.1. Lineage (NCBI taxonomy): Bacteria > Pseudomonadati > Pseudomonadota > Betaproteobacteria > Burkholderiales > Comamonadaceae > Acidovorax > Acidovorax sp. 35-64-16. The sequence continues at coordinate 45,137 of NZ_NCFM01000012.1, forward strand.
TCCAGCGCGCGCAGCACGGCATCGTCCCAGGCCTTGTTGCCGCTCGACTGGATCAGTTTTTTGCCCACGATGGTGCCATCGGGCGCAGCGCGCACCTGCACCACCGCGCGCGGATTGCCTGCGATGGCATCCGGGTACACGATATTGGGCCGAACCTTGGCTGCCACCTTGCCACCGTAGTTGCCCGAGGGGCCGGAATTACGCAGGGCGGTGCCTGTGGCGTTTTCGCCGCCTGTAGCACCCGCCAGGCCTTGCATGCGGCGGATGTTCTCCTGCCGGCGGGCCTCTGCGGCCTGGGCGCTGGCTTTTTCCAGGGCTTCCTGCTTGCGCTGGGCTTCCTGCGCCTGGCGCTTCTTGTCGTCAGCCAGCTGCTTTTGCTTGTCCAGTTTTTCCAGGCGTTCTTTCTCGCGCTCGGCTTTTTGCTGCTCGGCCTTTTCCTTTTGCAGGCGTTCTTTTTTCTCCTGCTCCAGCCGTTCGCGGCGCTCGTCTTCCTTGCGCTCACGCTCGTGTTTTTCGCGTTCGAGTTGCTGCTGGCGTTCTTTCTTTTCTTGTTCCAGGCGCTTTTTCTCGCGTTCGATGGCGATGTCGGCTTCGCGGGTGTCTGGCTCTGCCTGCCGTGGTGGGGGCGGAGGGGGCGGGTCCGGCGTGGGTTTGGGCGGCTCGGGCTGCGGCGGGGGCGGGGGCGCTGGGGGTTCAACGGCCCGGGGCGCCGCCTGCTGCGGCACGGCCGACCACAGTTCGGCCTGTACGGCGGGCATGTCGGAGCTGCTTTTCCAGTTCACGCCCCAGGTCAGGGCTGCAATCAGAATGGCATGCGCCAGCACGGCCAGCGCAATGGCGCGCAGGCGTGCCGGTGGCCGGGGCGGGGCAAACTGGTCGCGGTCGTCGTTGGCGTGCATGCGGTGATGATGGGGCGGGCTGGCGGTCAGCCGCCCTGCTTGACGGAGAGGGCCACGCGCTGCACGCCGGCCTTTTGCAGTGCGTCCATGGCTTTCACCACGGTCTCGTAGGTTACGGTTTTTTCTGCGCTGATGAGGATGGGCGTGTCAGCGGGCTGGCTGGCCTGCCAGGTTTTCGCGGCACTGCCCAGCTCCTGCAAGCTCATGGGGCGTTCGTTGCCATCGGTCTTGAGTTTCAGGCTACCGTCCTTGTTGACAATCACCTGGCCAAACGTCTTGGGTGGCTTGCTGCCTTTGCCCACCGAGGGAACGTTGATGGCGCTGGGCGTCAGCATGGGCGCAGTCACCATGAAAATGATCAGCAGCACCAGCATCACATCGATGAAGGGCACCATGTTGATTTCGTTCATGGAGCGGCGGCGGCTGCCGGTGCGCGAGGCCATTGCGGGCATGGTGGGCTCCCGCTTCAGTGGCCTGAGGGCGAGCCGGGGTGGGCACCCAGGTTGCGCTGCAGGATGTTGGAGAACTCTTCGATGAAGGTCTCCTGGTGGTTGGCCACGCGGTCGATGTCGCGCGCAAAACGGTTGTAGGCAATCACGGCCGGAATGGCGGCAAACAGGCCCAGGGCGGTGGCCACCAGCGCCTCGGCAATGCCGGGTGCCACGGTGGCCAGCGTGACTTGCTCCATGCCGGCAAAGCCCGTAAAGGCGTGCATGATGCCCCACACCGTGCCAAAAAGGCCCACATAGGGGCTCACCGAGGCCACCGAACCCAGGAACGACAGACTCGATTCGACCACATCCATCTCGCGCTGAAAGCTGGCACGCATGGCGCGGCGGGCGCCGTCGAGCAGCGTGCCGGGGTCGGTGATGCGGCGCTCGCGCAGTTTCTGGTATTCGCGCATGCCGCTGGCAAAGATGCGTTCCATGGGGCCGGCGTTCTTGGCGTTTTGTGCGGCGCTGGCGTACAGGTCGTTGAGGCTGGTGCCCGACCAGAAATCGCGCTCGAAATCCTCATTGAGCGCCTTGACGCGTTTCAAGGCAAACAGCTTGCGAAAGATGGCGGCCCAGCTGGAGACGGAGACGATCAGCAGCAGCAGCATGACGAGTTGCACCACCCAGCTGGCTTGCAGCACCAGGGAGAGGATGGACATGTCTTGGGAATTCATGAAAGTTGTTCCAGAAGGGTGCTCGGGATTCTTGCGGGGCGCATGCTGGCGGCATCCACCCAGCCGATACGGATGGTGCCTTCGCTCAGCAAAACGCGCGGATGATTGGGTGCTTGCTCATTATTCAATAGCGCCTGCTGCACGATTGTCAAGGATGCGCGGCCGGTTTCCTGCAATTGGGCGGTAACAATGAGTTCATCGTCCAGGCGTGCCGGGCGCAGGTAGCGCAAGCGGGCATCGGTTACGACGAAGATCCCGCCCGTTTGTTCCCTCAGCTGTTGCTGGCCAATGCCCAGCGAGCGCAGCCACTCGGTGCGGGCGCGTTCAAAGAACTTGAGGTAGTTGGCATAGAACACGATGCCGCCGGCATCGGTGTCTTCCCAATAAATGCGAACGGGAAATTCGAAGGGCATGGTTCTTTCAGCCCAGCAGCCCGCGCAGGCGTGCCACCGATTCCTGCAACTGTGCCATGGAGTTGGCCGTCGAGAAGCGCACGAATCGCTGCGGATCAAAGGTGCCGAAGTCGCGCCCTGGCGTCACCGCCAAATGGGCGCGGCGCATCACCTCGTAGGCAAAGTCCCAGCTTCCCTGCACGCCGAGTTTTTCGCACGCGGCTGTGCAGTCGGCCCAGGCATAAAAAGCGCCGTCGGGCATCACGGGCACGGCAAGGCCCAGTGCCTGCAGTTCAGGGATGAAGTAGTCGCGCCGGGCCTTGAACTCGGCGCGCCGGCGTTCGTATTCGGCAATGCTCTCGGTCTCAAAACAGGCCATGGCTGCCATTTGCGACACGGTGCTGGCGCAGATGAACAGGTTTTGCGCCAGGCGCTCGACCACGGGCACCATGGCATCGGGCACCACCATCCACCCCAGGCGCCAGCCCGTCATGTTGAAATATTTGCTGAAGCTGTTGATGCTGATGACGTTATCGTCAATGGCCAGGGCCGTCTGGCCGAAGGCATCGTCGTACGAAAGGCCGAGGTAGATCTCGTCGATCATCGTCACGCCGCCCCGGTCCTGCACCACGCCGTGGATGCGGCGCAGCTCGCCCTGCGCAATGGAGGTGCCCGTGGGGTTGGAGGGCGAGGCCAGCAACACGCCCCGTGTCTTGCTGTTCCAGGCGGCCTGCACCTTCTCGGCGCTGAGCTGGTAGCGCTCGGCGGAGGTGGTGGGGATCAGTATGGCGTTGCCTTCGGCGGCGCTCACAAAATGCCGGTTGCAGGGGTAGCTTGGGTCGGGCATCAGCACTTCGTCGCCGGCCTCGATCAATGCCAGGCAGGCCAGGTGCAGCGCTGCCGAGGCGCCCGCCGTCACCACGATGCGGCGCGCGGGCACGTTCACGCCAAAGCGCTGCTGGTACCAGCCGCTGATGCGCTCGCGCAGGGGCTCGTAGCCCAGCGACTGGGTGTATTGCGTGGCGCCGTCGTGCACAGCGCGTGCGGCGGCTTCCTGCACCAGCGGGGGCGCCGTGAAATCGGGCTCGCCAATGTTCAGAAAAATCATGGGCTGGCTGCTGCCGGCCACCTTGCGGGCCATGGCCTGGGCGGCCTTGGCCACTTCCATCACATAAAACGGTTCAATGCGCTCGGCGCGCCTGGAAAACTTCATGGGGAGGGATCCTGCCCGCGCTGCGCGGGGGTGGCGGGAAAAAGCGGGCCGCAGTGCGGCCCGGGGCCGGTTCAGGCGCCAGCGTCGGTGCTGGCGGGGGCGGCAGCAGGCGCTGCGCCCTTGTCGGCGGCCACTTCGGCCGTGCGCAGGCGGGGCGCCAGGCCGTTGAGCACGGCATTCACATATTTGTGGCCGTCGGTGCCGCCAAATTCCTTGGCCAGCTCGATGCACTCGTTGAGCACCACGCGCCAGGGCACATCCAGGCAATGCTGAAACTCGTACACGCCGATCCACATGGTGGCGTGCTCGATGGGCGAGATCTCGGCCATCTTGCGGTCGAGCAGCGGCGTGATCAAGGCGTCGAGTTCGGCTGCCGTGTTGATGCAGCCGTGCAGCACGGCGTTGTAATGCGCGGCGTCGGCCTTGTGAAAACCGGCCAGATCGCGCGTGAACGAGTCAATGGCCGTGGCTTCGTTGCGCCCCACGATGTGCTGGTAAAGCGCCTGCAGCACAAACTCGCGGGCGCGGCTGCGGTTGGACTTGGACGCCGCCTTGCGCACGCCGTTGCTCTTGACGCCTGTGCGCGCCTGCTTGGGTGGGCGTGCAGCGGGGGATGCAGAAGGGGGCGCAGCGGGCGTGGTGGGATCGGTCATGACAGTTCTTCCAGCAGGTTCGCCATTTCCACGGCCACGCGGGCGGCGTCGCGGCCCTTGTCGGTCTGGCGGGCAATGGCTTGTTCCAGGTTTTCGGTGGTGATGATGGCGTTGGCAATGGGCAGCTGGTAGTCCAGCGCCAGCCGGGTCACGCCAGCGCCCGATTCGTTGGCCACCAGTTCGAAGTGGTAGGTTTCGCCGCGGATGATGCAGCCTAGCGCGATCAGCGCGTCGAAATTGTCGCTTTCGGCCATGGCCTGCAGCGCCACGGGCACCTCCAGGGCACCCGGCACCATCACATACTGGATGTGATCGTCTGGCACGCCCAGGGCCTGCAGTTCTTCGCGGCAGGCTTTGGCCAGTGCGTTGGTGATGCCTTCGTTGAAGCGCGCTTGCACGATGCCGATGTGCAGCTTGCTGCCGTCGAGCCCGCTTGCGGCTCCCTTGTCTGCGTTCAACATGGTTTATTCCTTGGGGATGTAGCCGGTGATTTCGAGGCCATAACCGGCCATGCTGGGCATGCGCCGTGGCTGGCCCATGAGCTGCATCTTTTGCACGCCGCATTCGCGCAAAATCTGCGCGCCCACGCCGTAGGTGCGCAGGTCCATGCGGCCGCGCTCGGGCGCCTGGGCCGCGCGGGCGGTGCCTTCAAACTGGGCCAGCAGCTGCGCGGCGCTTTCGCCGCAGTTGAGCAGCACGGCCACGCCCTTGCCCTGTGCATCCAGATAGTGCAGGCTGGTGTCCAGCCCCCACGAGTGCATGGAGCGGTTGACTTCGAGCGCATCCAGCACCGACAGTGGCTCGTGCACGCGCACGGGCACCACTTCGTCCGCGCCCCACTGGCCCTTGACCAGTGCCAGGTGCACCGCGCCGCTGGGTTTGTCGCGGTACGCGTGGGCGGTGAACTCGCCGTAGGCCGTTTGCAGCGTGCGCGTGCCCACCTTTTCGACCAGCGACTCGGTGCGGCTGCGGTGTTCGATCAGGTCGGCGATGGTGCCGATCTTGATGCCGTGCTCGGCCGCAAACACCTGCAGGTCGGGCAGGCGCGCCATGGTGCCGTCGTCCTTCATGATCTCGCAGATCACGGCGGCGGGGCTGCAGCCGGCCATGGCAGACAGGTCGCAACCGGCCTCGGTGTGGCCTGCGCGCATGAGCACGCCGCCGTCCACCGCCTGCAGCGGGAAGATGTGGCCGGGTTGCACCAGGTCGCTGGCCTGGCTGCTCCTGGACACGGCCACCTGCACGGTGCGCGCACGGTCGCCGGCCGAGATGCCGGTGGTCACGCCCTCGGCGGCTTCGATCGACACGGTAAACGCCGTGCTGTAGGCGGTGCCGTTGCGCGTGGCCATGGGCGGGAGCTTCAGGAACTCGCAGCGTTCACGCGTGAGCGTCAGGCAGATCAGGCCCCGGCCAAAGCGTGCCATGAAGTTGATGGCCTCGGGCGTGACATGGTCGGCGGCCAGCACCAGGTCGCCTTCGTTTTCGCGGTCTTCTTCATCCACCAGGATGACCATGCGCCCGGCGCGCATCTCGGCCACGATTTCTTGCACCGGCGAGATGGGCGCGGGGGTGAGGGGGGTGTTCATGGGAGGGCTTTCGTTGGGGGCCGCAGTGAGCGGTCGGGCTGCAGCGCAGGTTCCCGAGAGGCCAGACGGCTGTGCAGGCCCGAAAGGCCCGCCCCAAAGAACATGCGATGCGGCGCGGCCGCACGGTGCAGAGATCAGCGCGGTGCGCAGAGCTCCAAAGCCCATGATTTTAGTTCAGACCGGGGTGCCCTGCCGCCGCCTCCGGCAAGTTCAGGGCGATACCGTGCAGCCTTGCCGCCGCAATGCGACGTGCCACGGGGTTCAGGCTTGCAGTTCGACATCGCTCACGGGATAGGCCACGCACGGCAGCACGCAGCCCTCGGCCATTTCTTCGGTGGACAGGCCCGGCCACTCGATCTCGTAGCGCACGCTGCCCTGGCGCAGCTGCCCCAGGCAGGTGCGGCAGGTGCCGTTTCGGCACGAGCTGGGCCAGTCAATGCCGCCTTGCTCCAGCGAAACCAGCAGGGGCTGGTCGGGCCAGGCATCGCATTGCGCACCGTCGGGGGCAACGCGGGCAATGAAAAAGGGCGCTGTCATGGGGGAAAGGGAAGAGTCGCTCATGGTTTCAGGGTGGGTGGGGCGCTGGGGGCGGCGTGTTGCCACACCAGCAGCAGGTTGTTGGCGGGCAGCGCGTGGCGCGCGGCCAGACGCAGGCCGGCGTGCTGCGCTTGCCGCGCCACATCGCTGAGTGCACGAATGCCCCAGGCCGGGTTCTGCGCGCGCAGGCTGGCATCAAACGCCAGGTTGCCGGGGGATGTGGGCACATTGATTTCGAGGTAGGGGCCGTAGGTCACCAGGTGCCCCGTGGGCGCCAGGTGGCGGGCGGCGCCCTGCATCAGACCGGCGCAGCAGGCCCAGGGCGCAATGTGCAGCATGTTGGCGCAATAAATGAGGTCAAAGGGTGCATCGAACGCAGGGCCCGTGCTGGGCCAGCGGTCGGACAGCACGTTCAGCAGCAGCGGTGCGTGCACGTTGCGGGCGCTTGCGTCGGCGCTCCACGCGGCGATCGAGGCGAAGCCCGCTGGCTGCGCATCCGTGGGCTGCCAGGTCCAGCCGGGCAAGGCCGCCGCAAAGCAGGCCGCATGCTGGCCCGTGCCGCTGGCAATCTCCAGCGCGGCGCCCTGCTGGGGCAGCAAGGTCTGCAGCACTTCCAGGATGGGGCCACTGTTGCGCGCGGCGGCAGGGCTGTGTGCACGGGCTTCGGAGGACATTTTTGAATAAAAAGTGGCTCTGGCGATTATGGGTAAAGCGCTAATAGCTATTAAAAAATGAGTGCTTTACGCAAACTGCTTTTCACCGGGCGCATGCTTAAAAAGTAGGCAATGCGACGGATTCCTTTACCAATCAAGGACTTGGCGCGGCCATACAGGGCTTGTCAAAAGTTATCCACAGCATTGTCCCGTGTGGGCTGGGATAAGCCGGTGCCCCTGGGGCCTGTGCTGCCTAAAAAACAGGCGGTGCAGGGGATTCCTTTACAAATCAAGCACTTGGCGTTGCCATACAGGGCTTGTCAAAAGTTATCCACATGATTGTCCAGTGCGGGCAGGGATAACCCGAGGGGGCTGGGTGCGGCTTCCATGCGCCGTCAGGGTGCATCAGGCGGCTACCTTGACGCCTTTCCAGAACGCAATGCGGCCACGGATCTCTTCGGCCTCGGGCTTGGGGTCGGCATAGGTCCAGGCGGCATCGGGGTTGAGCTCGCCCTGGACCAGCAGCGACAGATAGGTGGCCTGGCCTTTGCGAGGGCACATGGTCTTGTGGTTGCTGAAGGTAACGAACTCGCGTTTGAGCGCACTTTCGGGAAAGTAGTGGTTGCCGTCCATCAGCACGGTGTCGTCGCTCTCGGCAACCACCACGCCGTTCCAAGTTGCTTTCATGGGAATCCTTTTACAGTAAAAACGGGCTGTAGCGCTTGCTGCACAAGCGCGAGCAGCTATAAATTTAGTAGTAATGGCCAAGGGCCGCCACCGGTGTGCAGCACGGCCATGCCACCGCGGCGCTGCCCATGAATTGTCGCGGGTCAGCGAAACAGCGCCTCAAACCCGTCTTCGGGGGTGAAGCGGCGCGCGTGGTAGTGCAGCCGCGTGGGGCCGGGCAGGGCGCGCTCGCGCACCGGGTGCATGGCGTCGCCGGGGTAGCAGAGCACGCGCACGCCGTTGTGGTCAAACGGCTCGGGCAGGATGAGGGGCGGAGGCTGGCGGCGCGCGGCATCCAGCACGCTGGCCACGCTGGCGTGGCGCGCCAGATGGGCCAGGCTCATGATTTGCGGCGGCGCCAGGTCGATGCGGCCATCGCGGTATTGCTCTAGTGCCGCGCGCGGCGCCAGCCACACGCTGTCGGTGGTTTCTTCGTTGTCGTGCAGCGCGGTCTGGTCGGCGGGCGCCTGGGCGACAAAAAAGCGCGTGTCAAAGCGGCGGGTGCCCATGGTGGGTGCCAGCGGCGTCACCCAGCGCGACCAGGGCGCGAGCTGGCGGGTTTGCAGGCGCAGCTGTAGTGCGCCCAGCACCTGCGCAAACGGCTGGCCTTCGCGCAGCATGGCGCGTGCGCGGGTGGCATTCACCGCCGAGGTGCCGCCCAGGGGCTCGGCCAGCAGCAGGCCGCATTCCTCCAGCGCTTCGCGCAGCGCGGCCACATACAGGCCGGCAGCGGTGGCGCTGTGGGTGTCGGGTTCGTTCAAGTTTGCATGCAGGGTGGCGTGGGGCTGGTCGAGGTGGGTGTCAGCATCCAGGGTGGCGTCGTCGGCATCGAGCTTGCCGCCGGGAAACACATACACCCCCGCCATGTTGGATGCCTGGGCGTTGCGGCGCAGCAGCAGCACCTCGGGGCCAGCGGTGCTGTCGCGCAGCAGCACCACGGTGGCGGCCGCGCGGGGAGTTTCGGGAAGGCCTGGGGCTGCGGGTTGCATGGAAATCCTTCAAAGCGTTGGGCAGTCGCACCCGCTACTGCAATCGGGCGTGGCGTGCCTTAAAGTGCAGGGCAATGGCGCAGCGTGCACGGTAGCAGAGCCTGCGCGCATTCTTTATCCCCCAGACGACAGGAGAGCAACAGCATGGCGATCAATTTCAACGGCCGCGTGGCCATCGTGACGGGCGCCGGTGGCGGCCTGGGCCGCCAGCACGCGCTGGCACTGGCGGCGCGCGGCGCCAAGGTGCTGGTCAATGACCTGGGCAGCGGCGTGCACGGCGAGGGCGGCTCGGTCAGCCCGGCGCAGGCGGTGGTGGATGAAATTCGCGCTGCCGGTGGCGAGGCGCTGGCCAATGGCGCCTCGGTCACCGACTTTGCGGCGGTCGAAGCCATGGTGCAACAGGCCATCGACGCCTGGGGCAGGGTGGACATTCTGGTGAACAACGCCGGCATTCTGCGTGACAAGAGCTTTGCCAAGATGGACATGGCCGATTTCCGCTTGGTGGTGGACGTGCACCTGATGGGCGCCGCCAACTGCTGCAAGGCCGTGTGGCCGCACATGGTGGCGCAGGACTATGGCCGCATCGTCATGACCACATCGTCCACGGGCCTGTATGGCAACTTTGGCCAGTCCAACTACGGCGCGGCCAAGCTGGCCCAGGTGGGCTTGATGCAGACGCTGGGCATTGAGGGCGCCAAGCACCACATCCATGTGAACGCCCTGGCACCCACGGCCGCCACGCGCATGACCGAGGGCCTGATGCCCCAAGAGGTGTTGGACGCCCTGAAACCCGAGGCCGTGGTGCCCGCCATGCTGGTGCTGGCGCACGAGAGCGCGCCCACGCGCACCATTTTGTGCGCGGGCGCGGGCACCTTCGAGGCGGCGCACATTACGCTCACGCAGGGCATTCACCTAGGCCTGGGCGCTGATGTGCCCGAGCAGCTGGCCGCGCGCCTGGCCGAGGTGACCGACCGCGCCGGCGAGCAGATACCACAAAGCGGCGCAGCCCAGGGCACCAACGAAGTGGGCAAGGCGCTGGCGGCAAGGGTTTGATGCAACGACGGGCGGACGTTGCTGCGGCGTGCTAAGTTCCGGCCCGGCCCCGAAGATCGGTAACAAAGATATGAGCACCTTGCAGCAAAAAATAACCGCCTGCCCCCCCGATGCCCTGGCTGGCATCCGCCGTGGCATCGAAAAAGAGGGCCTGCGCGTGCTGCCCACGGGCGATCTGGCCCTCACGCCGCACCCGGCGGCGCTGGGCTCGGCGCTCACTCACCCGCACATCACCACCGACTACAGCGAGTCGCAGATCGAGCTCGTCACCGGTGCGCACCGGGGCGTGCAGCAGTGCCTGGATGAGCTCACCGAGATCCACCAGTTTGCGTTGCGCACGCTGCACGAGCAGGGCGACGAGATGCTGTGGGTGTCGAGCATGCCGTGCCGCCTGCCCACCGACGAAACCATTCCACTGGCGCGCTACGGCAGCTCCAACGTCGGCCGCGCCAAAAGCGTGTACCGCATGGGCCTGGGCCACCGCTACGGCCGGCGCATGCAGACCATTTGCGGCATCCACTACAACTGGTCGATGCCGGGGGTGACGAGCGAACAGTATTTCGCCCTCATCCGCAACTTTCGCCGCCATGCCTTCGTGCTGCTGTACCTGTTTGGCGCCTCGCCCGCGTTGTGCCCTTGCTTTGCGCAGGGGCGCCCGCACGCCCTGCAGCGGCTGAGCGACCAGGCGCTTTACCTGCCGCACGCCACTTCGCTGCGCATGGGCCGCCTGGGCTACCAAAGCGATGCGCAGGCCACGCTGGCCGTCAGCTACAACGGCCTCGATGGCTATGCCGACTCGTTGCACGAGGCGCTCACGCAGCCCTATCCCGCCTATGAGGCCGTGGGCATCCGCAACCCGGGTGGCGACTACAACCAGCTGGGCACCAGCCTGCTGCAGATCGAAAACGAGTTTTACGGCACCATCCGCCCCAAGCGCGTGATCCAGCCCGGCGAGCGTCCGCTGCACGCACTGCGCGAGCGCGGGGTCGAATATGTCGAGGTGCGACTGATGGACCTGGACCCGTTCGTGCCCGTGGGCATCACGGCCGAGACCATGCGGCTGCTCGATGTGTTCCTGCTGCACTGCCTGCTGACCGACAGCCCGCCCGACACGCCGCAAGAGATCACCGAACTCAAGCACAACCAGCATCTCACGGCCGCGCGTGGCCGCGAACCAGGCCTGTGTCTGGTGCGCAATGGCCAGAATGTGCCTCTGGTGGACTGGGCCGCGCAGGTGCTGCAAGAATGCGCGCCGCTGGCCGCCGCGCTGGACGCCACGCACCACAGCACCGACTACAGCGCCGCGCTGGCCGGCGCCCGCACCACGCTGGCCAACCCGCTGCAGACGCCCTCGGCCCGCGTGCTGGAGCACATGGCGCGCGAGCACAGCAACAGCTTCACCGGCTTCACTACCCGCCAGTCGGCCCTGGCGCGCGATGCGCTGCTGGCCCTGCCCTGGAGCGACACCCAGCAGGCGCGGTTTGCCGCACTGGCCGATGAATCCGTGGCCGCGCAAAAGGCCATCGAGGCTGCCGACACGCTGCCCTTTGAGGAATGGCGCCAGCATTACATGGCTGCGCAGGGACTGGGCTGAACTGAGCCCTGCGAGCCCTGCGGAGGATTCAGGGCAGGGCCGACTCAGGGTGGATGGCGTTTGACGGGGGCTGCGCGGAGCTGGCGCACTGGTGAGCATCCATTGTGATGATCGAAAGCGCAGCAATGGGCCCATGTGCCCGCGAGTTCTGTCGGTGTGGCTGCGACCCGTTGCGAATGCCCTTTCTAGCGGCGCGAAGAACGGGGCGCGGAGCAGCATCTCGCCGCCTGACCGCAAACGCCTTCAGACGAACGCGTCAAGCGGATGTGTCGGGCTGCACTTTCACAATCCAGCCCGGCGGCACGACAGCTTTGGCGCTCAATGCGATTACTTGGCTGCCCGGGCCCTGGAGAAACCGACCCCCGCCAGGGCAAGACCGACCAGCAGCAGCGACGCTGGTTCTGGCACGGACCCGCCAGTCAAGTTTGCGTCATCGAAAACGATCGTTCCCGCCGCGCCTGAGGCACCAGAGGCAAACAAACCGCTCACGCTCTTGCCATCGGCAAAAAAGATCGTTGCCAACTCGTCACCCCGGAAGTCTGGAATGAGCGACTCATCAACGAAAGTTCCGTTCCAGCCACCGTAGTCCATGCCCGAATAGTTGAAAGCGTTGCTGCCGGCAAAGTTCCATGTCGCAGTAAATGCGCCTTCGGGATGAGGCGAATTGGTAAACGTAGCCACCGGTGTTCCGAGGGCTCCAATCGGCGGCAATTCCCAGATGGCCGAAGGGGGTGCGCCGCTGTCGGCCACAAAGTCAATTTGAAAACCGACCATGGTTGAAGAGTAAGTCGATGTCACCGATCCGCTCTGCGCGAAGCCGCCAAAGTTGAACACGCTGACAGTGGCAGCGTGCGAGGCGCATGCAGCGAACGCAAGGCTGGCTGCCAGAGCCAGGCGTTTGAACTCGAAAAATTGCTTCATGTCTTTTCTCTCGTCGTTGGAAGCAGTGGGATTACTGCCCTGTCCTGTCGCTGAAGCACATTTGATGCCACCGCTGTAACCTGTTGTCGCAATTGAGAAAGACCTGCCGTGGCAACTTGATGTGTAAAGAAATCCGACATTCGAGAGCAAGTCTTTTCAACGCGCTTTCGGGGCGCTGGGGTCGCGATGGGATGGTCAGCCCTGTTGGTCGAGGCTCTGACTGGGGTGTCTGTGGTTGGTGGCTACCGGTTGAGTGCCGTTGCCCATGGTCGTGAGCGCATACCAGCGGCCTGGGCACTCCCGGGCGCGCGAATATCTTCTCGGTCACAGCACGCCAAATGTTGGCTGCGGTGAACGCATCAAGTCAGGACGCGGCCAGTCGCCGTTGACGGTTTGTGGCCGACAGCAGCCGACCCAATACAGCCCGGTTGGTTTTTGCGACTGCCATTGAAGCGGTCACATTCACGCAGAGGTCTGGCTGCGAGCCATCAACCAACCGGTCATTTCCATCGGCATCCGCTCGTATCACCAAGAATTCAAAAATGATAGCTGCTAGCGCTTATGCAGAAAGCGCTGCAGGCATATTTCACTCAAAATTGGCAGGGTCGATCTGCAGCAGAGCTTCCTGGCGCCAATATTCGGCCGCATCGAGATACCCCTCCCACACGCAGCCGTTGCAGCCGCGCCCGCAGCAGGTGGTGGGCTCGGGCGGGGGCGCCCGCAGCAGCACGCCGTGCGCCTGGGCTTGCTGCTGCAGCGCCTCGAACATGGCGCGGGCCGAGGGGGCGTCGGTGGCGCGGGCGGGCACCTGCACCCGTGGTTCTGGCGTCACGACTGGTTGCGGGCCTTGGTTGCCGCCGCCCGGCGCATGGCGTAGCGCACCATGAAGCCGCCCCCCAGCACCAGCGCAAACCAGCCCACCAGCGCCGACTGCGCCATGATGTCCTGCACGCTGGGCGAGCGGGCCACATAGGGGGCGATCAGCACCACCAGTCCAATCAGCGCGCAGGTGACGCCCTTGAACAAAAGCTCTTTGTCGGCCTTGTTGGCAGGGCTTGCGGGGCGGTTGGCGGGTGAGGGCATGGCAGGGGTGAAACGGTGGGGAACGGGACGCGATTATCCTAGGAGGCTCTCGAACTTGGAAATAATCGGCTGCAAAGCGGCCGCAGCGGTCCATTTATTCCCGTCTTTTTGCCTCATAGCCGGGCTATGGCGCTGCAAACCCGGCAAAAACTGTCCTCGCTGGGGCCGTTTTTCGCTATCGACGCTCCAAGTCCGACAGCCTCCTGGCCACCCTCAGCCCGAACAGAACAATCAAGAAAGTACCCCCTCGCATGGCCATCCAGTGGTTCCCCGGTCACATGCACCTGACCAAGAAAGCCATCACCGAACGCATCAAGGACATTGACGTGGTGATCGAGGTGCTGGACGCGCGCCTGCCCGGCTCCAGCGCCAATCCGCTGCTGGCCGAGCTCACGGGCCACAAGCCAACCCTCAAGGTGCTCAACAAGCAGGACGTGGCCGACCCCGAGCGCACGGCGCTGTGGGTGGACTGGTACAACGCCCAGAGCGCCACGCGCGCCGTGGGGCTGGATGCCTCAGACCCCGCGCCCGCCCGCAAACTGATTGACGCCTGCCACCTGCTGGCGCCCAACCGGGGTGGCATGGTCAAGCCCATGCGCGTGCTGATCTGCGGCGTGCCCAACGTGGGCAAGTCCACGCTCATCAACACCCTCACCAACAAGCGCCAGGCCAAGACGGGCGACGAGGCGGGTATCACCAAGCTGGAGCAGCGCATCACGCTGGCCGACGATTTTTACCTGTGGGACACGCCCGGCATGCTGTGGCCGCGCATCGTGGTGGTGGAAAGCGGCTACAACCTGGCCGCCAGCGGCGCCATTGGCCGCAATGCATACGACGAAGAACTGGTAGCGCTGGAGCTGCTGCGCCGCCTGCAAACGCACTATGCGCCCCTGCTGGAGGCACGCTACAAGCTGGGCCTGCCGGCCGGCACCGTGGCCAGCATGCACGACGAAGACCTGCTGGCCGCCATTGGCAAAAAGCGCGGCGCCATGCTGGGCGGCGGGCGCGTGAACCTGCAAAAGACGGCCGAGATCGTGATGACCGATTTCCGCACCGCCATTTTGGGCCGCATCACGCTGGAAACGCCTGCCGAGTTCGAGGTCTGGCGGGCCGCCGGTGCGCTGGCGGACGCCGAGCGCGAGGCCAAGAAGCAGGCCCGTGAAAACCGCAAGAAGAAGGGCAGCGGCACCCGCGAGCCCTGAGTCCAAAGCCCTACGCGGACCCGACGCGCGGCACCACCGGGCAGTCAATCGGGCAGCTGGTAGTTCTTTTGCCGCACCAGCCGGCCCATGGCGTCGGCCACTTCGGGGTCGTAGAGCTGGCCCCGGTTCTTGTAGATTTCGGCCATCGCCACATCCAGGCCCAGCGCCGCGCGGTAGGGGCGGTGCGCCGCCATGGATTCGATCACGTCGGCCACGGCCAGCACCCGCGCTTCGGGCAGGATCTCGTCACCCCGCAGGCCGCGTGGGTAGCCGCTGCCGTCCATGCGCTCGTGGTGCTGGCGGATGATTTCGGCGATCGGGGTGGCAAAGGTCACGTCCTTCAAAATGTCGTAACCCGCCTGTGCGTGGCATCGCACCAGCTCCATCTCCAGCGGGCTCAGGCGCCCGGGTTTGGACAGGATCTCGGCAGGCACGGCGATCTTGCCGATGTCGTGCACCAGGCCCACCAGCTCCAGGTTTTTGCAGCGCTCTGCGTCCCAGCCCATCTCGCGGGCAATGGCGCCCGCAATCAGGCCCACGCGGCGTTCGTGGCCGGCGGTGTAGGGGTCGCGCAGCTAGACCATGTTGGAGATGGCCTGCAGCGTGCCCTGCATGGCGCCTTCGAGCTGCTGCACATAGCTGGCGATCTGTTCCTCGGCGCGCTTGCGTTCGGTGATGTTCTGGGCCATCACGATGGTGGCGGGCTGGCCATCGTCCCAGGTGATGATGGAGGCGTTCAGGCCCAGCTCGATCAGCTGGCCATCCTTGCGGCGCATGGGCAGGGTGTACTTCACGTTGCGTGCACCGGCCGCCAGCTGCTCCCAGGCCTAGTGGATGCTCGCCAGGTTGTCGGGGGCGGTGGTGGTGAACTGCAGCACGTCCTGCCCCAGCAGGTCAGCGGCAGACCAGCCCACAATTTCGCAGTAACGCGGGTTCACGTAGATAAAGCGGCCGTCGCGGCGCACATAGATGCCGCTGATGGTCTGCTCGATCATGTTGCGAAAGCGTTGCTCGCTCTCCTGCAGCACCTGTTCGCTTTGGCGGATTTCTGTCAGGTCGGTCCAGACGATGATGGCCTCGTCGCCCACCATAGTCATCGTGCCTCGCGCCATGCGTTCGCTGCCGTCCTTGCAGCGCAGGTGCATTTCAGGCAAAAGCAAGCTCTCGCCTTTCGGGTTTTGCGGTGAGGCGTGTTGCCACAGCTCCAGCACCTGCCGGCACTGTGCGTGGTCGGCACACACGCGCTCGGCCCATATCGACAGGGTGGAGATCTCTTGGGACGTGTAGCCCAGCCACTGCTGCAGGGCCGGGTTGCAGGCGAGCAGCCTGCGCGTGCCCAGCGAGAAAATCTGCATGGGCAACGGCGAGGCGTCGAACACTTCGCTGAACCGGTACTCCGAGAGTTGCGCCTTTTGTTCGGCCTGTTGCAGGCGGTTTTCGCTGGCCAAGCGGCCGAAGGCGAAAGAAAGCTCGGCCGCCATTTCGGTGAGCAGGCGTATTTCGTCGGCATCGAAAACAGTGAGCCCGCGTGCATACAGGCCAAAGACCCCCAGCAACCGTCCTTCGCAGGCCAGTGGCATCACGGCGCGCTCCTGAATGCCTTGTGCGTGCAGAAAAGTCAGCCAGGGGTCGGTGTCGTCTGCGTAGGTTGCCGGGATGGAATGCAGGTGGATCTCGCCCTTTGCCAGGCCGCCCATCAGCTGGTACCACGGGCTTTGAGGCGATTGCAGCGCCTGGGTCAGCAGCAGCAGATTTTCTGCCGGGATGCCATGTGAGCGGTGAAGGTGCAGCGGGAAACCACCCGTTTCCGTGAGCGCGATGAACATCATCGGGAACTTGCCGTGGGTGAGCAGCGCTTCGTAAAGGTTGGCCAGCAAGGTGTCCTGGTTGTTGCTGTGCGCCACGGCGTGGTTGGTGGCGCTGAGCATTTCGTACAGGTTGGACAGGCGCTGTACCTTCTCGGCTGCCTGCAGGTGCTCGATGGTGCTGCCGATCTGTTGCACCACGTTGTCGAGCAGGGCCTCGTCTTCGGGCAGGAAGGATGCGCCGGCTGCGCTGGCCTCGGGCGGGTACCAAGCGTGCAGCTGCGCGCGGGGCGTGTGGTGCACGCTGATGGCGCGCTCCAGCCACGGCGTGGGGCGGGGACTGGGGATCTGGTCGCCAAAATGCCCCCAGTCGCCGGTGATGGCCACTTGCACCTGGTCGGGCAGCACAAACCCCGCGTTCAGCCGGTCGATCACGCCTTGCAGCAACTGCGCCAGCGTCAGGCCGGGCGTTTCGACCAGCTGGGCGATGGCGTGCATGCAGCGCAGCTCTTTGATGCGCTCGCCCAGCGCCAGCACCAAGGCCTCGCGCTCGGCCGCCAGGCGCCGCCGGTCGGTGATGTCGCGCACCACCTGCACGTAGGCGTTTTGGGCATGGTGGTCGTGAAACGGGGCCACGCTGCATTCAATGGCATTGCGGCCGTGGTTGCGTTCGATTTCCACCTGGAAAGCCGCCTTGGCGGTCTGCATGCCCTGGCATACCGGGCAGGCAGCGGCGCTGACCTCGGCGTCATGGAACAGCGCATGGCTCGACTGGCCCACCAGCTGCGCGGCAGCCTGGCCCGCAAAAAGAGCCGCAGCCGCGTTGGCCTGGTGGATCTTGCCGTCGGCCGTGACGATGAGCGTGGGGTCGGGCACCGCGTCGTAGGTGCTGGCAGCACGCGCCAGCATGCTGAAGGGCTCACGCAGGGTGCTGTGCACCAGTGCCAGGTAAACGTACCAATACGCAAAAATCTTGAGCAGATGCCCAACCAGGTTGGCTGTTGCATACACGCTGACATAGCGGGTAAAGGCCAGTTCCGACAAGATCATGAACACCACGGCCGCCAACAGGTTGGCCAGCAGGCGCGTGGACATGAGGGCGCGCTGGCGCCACAACAGTGCCAGCGCACCGGTCAGCAGACCAATGATCACGTATTCAGCGTAGATCTTGAACGGTGTCAGCCCCTGGCCGTCCACATAGGCGGAGGGAAAGAAATCGTTGGCAATCAGCGCTGCGCTCAGCACCGCGGCCATGCCAAAGCCCGCCTGCATCTGCAATGGACGCACGCGGCGGTACAGCAGCAGGGGTGCAGATACCAGCGCCACCGCCTGGATGAAGCGGGCGGCTACCCACAGCTGGATGGCCGGGTCGGCACTGTTGCCGGGCAGCAGCTGCATACCGTCGAACACGACCAGGTGCAACAAGTCGAGCGCCCCACACCAGCCAATGGCCACGGCGATGTACACCACGAAATGGTTGCGCGTGAAGCGCTGCGAGGTGGTGGCCACCACCAAGGCCACCATGGCGATCACGATGGAAAAAAGCTCGGCCAGCGTGTGAAAAAGCAGGTAGTTCACCCCTGCGCCCACCCAGCAAATGACAGACACGAGCACGGGCGGCGGAAGGCTTTTCAGCACCAGCCGCCACAGGGGCGGGGCGGGGGCGTGCACCGTGGGTGCTGTGGCTGGCGAACTGGCTGGCGGCATAGGTGGTGTGCCCCTTGGATCAGGGCGTTGTGCAGTCGGCCACGGGCTTTGGGTGGCGACGCGTTTTACCTGCAAAAAGGGCGCTCGGTGCTGATGAAAACCAGCGCGAGCGCCCTTGCTTTATGCGTCAGTAGCTATTTAATAAATAGCAAACTCAGGCGCCACCTATTTGTTCTTGTCCTTGCCGCGTGGAATCACCGACGTCATGGGCGGCATGGGGCGGTCAGAGCCGGAGCCCTCTTTGGGGGGCGATGTGTCTTTCTTCGGCTTTTTCGCCATCTTGTTGTTGTGCATTTGTCCTTTGGCCATAGATCCTCCTGGATGGGTCTCGGGATGGGACCACTCGGTGGAATGGTACGTCACAAAACGGGCTGTCCGACCTATCCTGGGGGTTTTGCCGCAGTTGCTGCAGTGCCTGCCGCCTGCAGGCGGGATTCGACCAGGCCGTACAGGCGCAGCAGGCGCGCAATATGGTCGGCGGCGCAGCGCGGCAGGGGCGTGCGCTCATCGCTTTGCCGCTGGGCAAGGCTCCATTGCAGCAAGGCGGGGCCTTCACGCGCTTCGTCCATGTCGCACTGGTAGGCGCTGTGGGCGTTGTCTGCACCATCGCCGGGTGCGGGCGCGCCGTTTTTCCAGCTCAGTTTGAAGGCCCGCCCCCAGGGCTGGCCCTCGTGCATGCAGGGCTGGCGTGCGCCCACCCAGATGTCGTCCTCCCACCAGCCGTTGCGGTCGCTGTTCCACCAGTCGCTGCAGCGCTCGGTAAACCGGGGCAGGCTGGTGAAGGCCTCGATGCGCGCGGGCGTCAGCTCGGCCTGCAGGCGCCGCCACAGCGGATAGCCTGCGCGGGCCTGGCCCTCGGCCTTGCGCAGGTAGTCGAGCACACCGCGCCAGGCGTGGCTGCAGGCGCGCCAGGCCTCGGGGTGGGCGAATTCGTCCAGGGGCTGCCACTGCAGGGGAGCGCCATGTCTGTAGCTGCGATACGCCAGCAGCAACTGCTCGGTAAAGGGCGCAGGATGGCGCCGCAAAGCGGCACCCAGCCGGGCCAGTGCGCCCCGGTGCACAGGCACGCGCTCCACTGCCACGTAAAAATCCCAGGTTTTCCAGATGGTCATGAACACGCTGGCGTCGCGCGGGTCGCCGTCTTCGTCCACATGCCGCTGGCACAGCGAAAAGTCGGTCTGGCCAAACCAGCCTGACGCCTGGTGCTGTTTGCGCGCCACTGCGGCGCAGTGCACGGCGGCCAGCACGTTGGCAACGCTGATGGTTTCATCGGCAAACAGTGCGGTGGCCAGGGGCCACGCGGCACCAATGGCTTCGTCGGTTGGCACCACGCACTGGCCGTGGCGCAGGGCCGTGACGATGGCGTCCCGGTTCAGCAAGGGCGTGATGCCGTCTTCGCCCGCGCTCAGGGGGGCATCGCTGGCGGCAAGGCAGGGCGGCAGGAAGAGGGCCGTTGCCGCCTCGCGGGAGAACTCGGCCAGGTGGGGCACGCCACGCACTTCATCCAGCAGCCAGGCAATGTGCTCGGGCCCCTGCAGTTGCAATTGGAACCCATGGGTGAACAGCGCCACCCGCGCGCTCAGCCCGCCGTGCACGCACAGCGCGCCTTGGGCGCCATGGCCCCACAGCAGATCGGTGACGGCCAGCGCACCGCCGATGTCCAGCAGCCCATCCACCGTGGCGTCGTGCGCCTGCAGGTTGCCGGCAACAATGAGGTGCGTGGCGCCTTGCGGTGCGCCGCCCGTCAGGGCGCCGTCGATGTGCAGGTCGCCGTCGATGAACACCCGGCACGGCGACGGGGGCAGTGCCTGCCCGGCCGGCACCAGGGCGAGCAGCGGGCTGCCAGCGGCCAGGGGCGCTGCAAGGTCCAGCGCGGGCAGGCGCAGGTTGCCCGAAAAGCAGGCCACCCACTCACTGCGTTGCGTGCCGGCCAGCTCCTGCATGCGCCGGGCCAGCACATGGCCGCTGGGCAGGCTGGAGGCAACTTCGGACAGGGTGGCAACGCGGAAGGTGGGCATGGAAAGTGGCAGAGCGCGCGGCCGCTGGCGCCACGGGGCGTGGGCCGGGAGGTGGGCCGTAAGTCGGGCCGCAAGGTGGGCCAGGGCGGCGGCGGGCATCGTACACCCGAGGGGGGTCGGAGCCGCCGCGTTGCGCATACGATGGCGGGTTCTCCTTGCATGCCCGCCCTACCCAATGACCCAAAATCCTCCCGCCTTCGAAGTGCTGCCCCGTGACCTTTCAGCCTACCGCCAGGGCAATGTGGGCATCGACTATGTGCACCGTTTCGATTCGGGCCAGCCCGGGCCGCATGTGCTGATCAATGCGCTCACCCACGGCAACGAGCTGTGCGGCATGGTGGCCGCCACGCACTTGCTCGACACCGGCGTGCGGCCCCGGTGCGGCACGCTGACCATCAGCTTTGCCAACGTGGCCGCCTACGAGTCGTTCAACCCCGCGCGCCCTTTTGACAGCCGCCAGCTGGTGCACAACCTCAACCGCGTGTGGTCGGCCGCAGAGCTGGACGGCGCCGCCGACAGCCCCGAGCTGGCCCGTGCCCGCGCCCTGCGTCCCGTGGTGGCCGCTGCCGATCACATTCTGGACATCCACTCGACCAGCCAGGATGTCGAGCCCTTCTGGGCGTATCCGGCCTATGCGCGCAATGCGGCGGTAGCCCAGGCCATTGGCAGGCCGCCTGTGCACCTGGTGATGCCGCAAGGCCTTGGCTCGGGCACGCCCCTCATCCAGCACGGCCGCCATGGCCAGGCCGATGGGCCCGGCGCGGCGCTGGTGGTGGAGTGCGGGCAGCATTTTCTGCAATCGGCGGCCGACATGGCGACGGCGGTGGCGCTGGATTTTCTGGCCCATTTCGGGCTGATCGAAGCGGCCCCCGGCAGGCTGGCGCCTGGCCCGCAGCGTCGCTATGAGCTGCTGCAGACCTGCATGGTGCGCACGCCCGATTTTTGCTTTGTGCGCCCGCTGGTGGGCTTTGAGGTGTTTGCCAAAGATGCGCTCATTGCCACCGACGGGCCCCACGAGATTCGCGCGCTGTGCGATGGCTGCACCGTCATGATGCCCACGCGTGAGCCCATCGTGGGCCGCGAGGCGGTCTACCTGACGCGGCCCCTGTGAGGGCCAGTGGCTGGGGCCTCAGAAAGACGAACCCGGCTGGGCCATGAACGCCAGCTCGCCCGGCGTGGACACGCGCCCCAGTGCGGCATTGCGGTGCGGATAGCGGCCAAACCGCGCAATGACGTCGCGGTGCAGCACCTCGAAGCGCAGGTTGTTCTCCAGCCCCGGCTGGTCAAACAGCACCATGGCCTGGGCGTGGATGGCGGGCGATTCGCTGTGCATGTAGGGCAGGTAGGCAAAGGCCCGCTGCGCCGGGGGCAGGGTGGCATCGTGGCCACCGGCCACCAGCTCCTGGGCCAGCACCAGGGCCTGGGCATCCTGTGCAAACGCCAGCGGCGTGCCGCGATGGATGTGGCGCGAGAACTGGTCGAGCACCACGATCTCGGCCAGCCGCCCCTGCGGCGTGGCGCGCCACTCCCACAGCTCGCAATGCTGCGCCGCCTGCCAGATGGGCCCAAAACGCACGCGGATCATGGCGTCGATCGCGTCTTCCTGGGCAAAGTGCTGCGCGGGCGAGAGTTCTTCGAACCAGAAATGAAGGATGTCTTCGGCTTGCATGGCAATGGTTTATGTGTCAAAAATGGCTCTAGCGCTTGATGATAAAGCGCGGCGTGCTATGAAAAACATAGTTGCCGGTTCGGTGCCCCGCACAGGCCTTCGGCCACTGGCCGTGCCTGGCTAGCGTGCACCCGGCGAGGCGTGCCAGGGCAGCCGTGTCAGCAGCCGTTGCCAGTCTGCCGTGGGGACTGCAGCACCGTTGTCTGGCAGCACGGCCTGCACTTCTGCGGCACGGGGTGGGCTCCACGCAGGCAACTGCAAGCCGCTGTCAAATACCAGTGCAGCGCCCGTCTCGGGGTGCGGGATGGTCAGCTGCCAGGCGTGCAGCCACAGCCTTTGCTGGCCCAGTTGATCTGCCCACCAGCGGTTGATGGGGCCCTTGCCATGGGTGGCATCACCAATGATGGGGTGCGCCAGGTGCTTGAGGTGGCGGCGGATCTGGTGGCGCCGCCCCGTGGTGGGCACGGCCTCGACCAGCGAGGCGCGCGTGGTGGCAAAGCGCGCGTCGCTGGCCTCGGGCAGCGTGAGCTGTGCCATGCGACGAAAGCGCGTGTGGGCATCCTGCACGGCGGCATCCGCCGGTGCATCGTCGGGCTTGAGGGCGTGGTCCACTTCCACCGCTTCGGGCGCCCAGCCGCGCACCACGGCCAGGTAGCGTTTGTGCGTCGCCCCGTGCTCAAACGCGTGCGACAACGCACGTGCAGCCGCGCTGTGCAGCGCCATCACCAGCACGCCGCAGGTGCCTTTGTCGAGCCGGTGCACGGGGTACACATGCTGGCCCAGCTGGTCGCGCAGGGTTTGCATCACAAAACGCGTTTCGCCCGCATCCAGCCCCGTGCGGTGCACCAGCCAGCCGGCGGGCTTGTAAACCGCCACGAGGTGCTCGTCGCGCCAGAGGATGTGCAAGGGGGGCATGGCGGGGGTGGCGGGTGGCAAACAGCGGACACGTAGGGAAGGCGCGCATTGTGCAGCACGCCCGCCTGCCTACACTGCATCGACTACCGTTTGTGCAGAGGATTCACGTTATGTCAGGTGGAGACTGGAAGGACATGTACGCCGCCGCAGTGGAGGGCGATTTGGCGCTGGTGCGCTACCACATCAACGCGGGCGTCAACCCCAACTACCAGCACCCCGAGATTTTGTGCACACCGCTGGTTGCCAGCCTCATCCATGGCCACAGCGACATCGCGCGCTATCTGCTGGAGCATGGTGCCGACCCTCAGTTGCGCTCGGACTTTGACGACATGACCCCACTGGAAGCAGCGCGCCGCCACCAGCGCACCGAGCTGGTGGCCCTGCTGCAGGCCCGGGGCGCGCAGGAGGAGCGCAAGCCCTTCTGGTGGCGCTGGCTACCGGTCTGATTGGACGGCCGCGGGGGGCGTTCAGCCCAACTGCGCAGCTTCCTTGGCCCGTAATTTGGCCGCGATGTATTCGCCATGGGTCACATGCAGCAAGCCCGCCACCTTGCTGATGGTGTGGTTCTCGTTGGCATCAACATGGGCATCGGCATAGGCCACCTGCCACATGGCCTCGACCAGGTGGATTTTCTGGTCCTGCGTGAAGTGATCGTTGAGGCTGCTGGTAAAGCGCTGGTAGTCGTAGGCCGTGCGCGAGGTGGTCACGGCCAGCTCCAGCAGGCGCTCCAGCTCGTCATCACTCAGCGCAAACTTGCCGCGCAGCGCAGCCACCATGGTGGTGCGCTCGGCCGTGTCCATCGATGATTCAGACCGCACCACCTCGACCAGCAGCACGGCGGCGGCCAGTTGCACGGCGTGCTCGCGCTGTGCGGGCGATTGGCTGGGGGCAGGCTGGGCAAAACTGTCAAACAGATCTTTGAGTGTCTTTAGCATGGGGCTTTGGGGTCTGGCGCAGGGCGGCGTGAGAAAAGGACAACGGTGGAGGGGCGCAGCGCGGCATTGGTTCCCATGGCGCACGGTGTGCGAACGGGGCTGGCAAGGACCGGCAAGCAATGGCAAGGGCTGGCAAGGGCTGGCAAGGGCTGTTGAGGCCTGGTCAGTTTGCCGCAGGGCATGTGCCACCGTGCCTTCGCCCACCGCTGGGCGGCCCGGCGACAATCGGCGCCCATGATGAAGAAAACCATACTCCCCCTGCAACTGCTGGTTGCGCCCGACAAGAACGACCCCGCGCCGCTGGTTTTGTACCACGGGCGCAACTGCCCCGACGGCTTTGGCGCCGCGCTGGCCGCGTGGCTTTATTACGGCGAGGGCGCCGAATACCTGGGGCTGGATCACGGCGATGTCAGCACGCTGGACGATCTGCCGCCCGTGGCGGGCCGCGCGGTCTACATCCTCGATTTTTCGTTCTCGGCCGAGGTCCTGCACGCCATCGAAGAGCGCGCCACCAAGCTCGTGATGCTGGACCACCATAAAAGCGCCGCCGAAAAACTGACCGGTTTTGCCTGCCGCTGCGGTGTGGTGCACTTTGACATGAACAAGTCTGGCGCCCGGCTGGCATGGGAGTTCTTTCACCCCACGCAGCCCGTTCCGCCACTGCTCCAATACATCGAAGACCGCGACATCTGGAAATGGGAGTTCCCCGAGAGCGCGGGCTTTCTGTCGGCCCTGGACATGGAGCCCCAGACATTTGCGCGTTGGCACGAGATTGCCGCCTTCACGCCCGAGCAGCTCACGCAGTTCATGGCGCGCGGCGCGGCCATGGATGAAAAATACCGCAAGCTCGCGGCCGACATTGCCGAGGGCGCACAGCCCCTGGTGTTCAACGGCATCGAGGGCCTGATGGTCAACGCCCCCGGCATGTTCCACAGCCTGGTGGGCGACCTGTTGTCCGCCAAAACCGGCACCTTTGCGCTGATGTGGAGCGCGGGCACCAAGGGCGTGAAGGTGGGCCTGCGCGCGCAGCGCAATTTCGACTGCATTGCGCTGGCCGAAAGCATGGGCGGTGGCGGCCATGCGCAGGCCTGCGGTTTTAAGATGGGGCCCGAGCGGCTTGTCGAATTGCTGAGCGGCGTTTTCAACGCCCAGCCTGCAGCCACTGCCTGAAGGACGGCGGGGCGCGGAGCTGCCCCAGTTGCCTCATTCGCCCCAGTCGCCCCCCAGTCTGGGTCAGCGCTGGTGCCGCTGCCGATAGCTCCACGGCGCCAGCGGGCGGGGCTGTGCCCACAGCCCCTTTCGGCTGGCACGGGCCTGCTGCTGCAATCGCGCCAGGTGCGGATGCGCGCTGGCATAGGGCGTGTACACCCACGCCATGCCCGCGCCCACCTGCGCCGCTGCCACATCGGTGCGGCCGCAGCGCACGTTGGCCACAGTGCGGCCATAGGTATCGCGCGCGAGGGGGCGCAGCGTGGCGCGTTGCCTAAAACACAGCTGCGCCAGGTGTTGCCGTGCCCGCTGGCCAAACGCCTGTTTGCGCTCGGGGGCATCAATGGCGGCGATGCGCACGGTGACTTGCTGGTAAGCGCCGGGCGTGCCGCAACGGGCGGTGAGGGTGTCGCCGTCGCTGATGGCGACGACCAGGCAAAGCAGGGCAGAGACAGGCAAGGGTGAAGCGGATAAATAAATGGGAGCCGTTTCAGGGCGCGCATGGCGCGTGGCGGGCGGCTTGCCGCACGGGTTGCGCGGCAGCACTGCGGCAAGTTGGCCGCGCAACGAAGGGGCGACTATAAGCCCGGCGGTGGCGGTGGTGTCTGCATCGGCATCGGCAGCCGCTGTTTCCGCAACCCCGCCGCCGGGTGCCGCATGCCCAAACCATGCCCAAACCATGCTCAATCAATGGGCAACGCGTTCCAGCCCAGTGCGGGCGCGGGTTTGGCGGGTTATGCCCGTGGTTTTCCACAGACCAGCCCACAGGTGCTGGGCATAACCCAATGGCACTGCCCGGGCGTGCCGCCAGGCAGATCGCCTGGGGCGCCGGCCGAGGATGGGAGTAGAGGGCGTAATTTAACGTCAAATACGGCTTTTGTCCTTATGTATAAAGCGCGAGTAGCTATTAAAGTAATAGCGATTGGGCGCCGCTGATTCTGGGTTTGCACGGGTTTCTGGTGCGCCATTCACCCTGCTTGCCTAAAAATGCGGCATCGCCCGCAAAGCCAGTGGTGGTGCGGGTGGCGCGGCTTCTTCAGGGGCTTATCCACAGGGTGTTGCACATGGGGCGGGCATAACCTGCAAGGGATGGCCTGCACAACCCTTGCGCGTCGATGGTGGTACGGATCGGACGGGGCCACCAGGCGTCTTTTTGCAGCCAATGGCTGGGATGTTGGCAACAAAAGCAACGCAGAAGACTGCGCGAGACCGCGCCATCACAGACTGCAGGCAGCGATGCAGGCCGCCCCAGGGGTGTAGACAAAGGGCTGGGTGACGCAGCGGTCAACCCAGGGGAACTGGCGGGCGGAGGCGCCTGGACGGGGGTGCTGGCGGGGCGTCAGCGCGGCGTTGGTGTCTGCGCTGTGGGCTGGGCGGGCAGGGCGATCAGGCGCCGGGGGTGTGCGGCCAGTGCGCTGCCGGCTGCCAGGCCCACTGCGTCGGCCAGCCAGTCGCTCCATTCGCCATAGCGCCAGCCGGTGGCGGCCTGCGCCAGTTCGATGGCGCCGCCAAAGGCCAGCAGGGCGATGGCCACGCGCCAGGGCTGGCGCGGATAGGCCAGCAGCCCCAGCGAGGCCAGTGCGGTGAAGGCCAGCGCGTGCTGGGCCTTGTCCCACAGGCTGAAGACCTGTGCCGGCAAATAGTTGGTGGGCATCAGCGACAGCACCGCCACGCACAGCGCCAGCGCCCAGAACCCCCACACCAGAACCCGTTGCTGCTGGCGCAGCATGTGCACTGCGGCCCTCATGCGGCACCGCCTGCCTGCGCGGGCAGGTGGCGCTCCAGCAGACGCACCAGCGTGTGCAGCAGCCGGTTGACGGGTGTGGCAATGCCCAGCGCCTCGCCCCGGCGCACGATGTAGCCATTGAGGTGGTCGATCTCGCTGCGCTTGCCGCGCGCCAGGTCTTGCGCGGTGGACGACATTTGCCCAGGCATGGTGGCCGCCAGGTGCAGCACGGCGTCAAGGGTGTCCGCCGGCAGAGCGATGCCGCTGGCCTGCGCTACGCGCTGGCACTCGTGCACGATGTCTTGCATCACCTGGGGCACGGCCAGGCCGGGGCTGTTCATGATCTCGCCATAGGGCGGCCGGGTGATGGCCGACAAGGCGTTGTAGGCGCAGTTGAGCACCAGCTTGGCCCACAGCGCGCTGGCCACGTTGTCGGACACCTGCACGGGTACGCCCGCTGAGCCCAGGGTGGCGGCGATGTCTGCGCTGGCGGGCGATGGCGCAATCACCAGCTCGCCGCGCCCGTGGTGCCGCACATGGCCCGGCCCCGCCATCTCGGTAGCCACATACACCACGGCCGGGATGACGGGGTGGCCAATGGTCGCCTGCAGGCGCTCGGCGTTGTCCACGCCGTTTTGCAGGCTGAGCACCACAGCGCCCTCGGCCAGGTGCGGGGCCAGCGCGCGGCCCGCGCTCTCGGTGTCGGTGGATTTGACGCAAAAAAGCACCCATTGCACGCCATCTGCGGCGCTGGCATCGGTGCTGGCGGCCACGCGCACCCGTTCAGTGAAGGCCTGCGTTTCAAGCAGCAGGCCGCTGGCGTTGATGGCCTCGGCATGGTGCGCGCGGGCAACCACGGTGACCTCGTGGCCTGCGCGCGCCAGCATGCCGCCGTAGTAGCAGCCCACGGCACCCGCGCCCATCACGGCAATTTTCATGGAACAACCTTTGTCTCAAGCCCGGCGGGCGCTGGTGGCAGGCTGAGCACCGCCCTGCCGTCGCAGCCAGCCCGTTTTCGGGCAAAGGCGCCATTGTGCGATGCCCGTGCCCACCGCATGGCCCGCCGGGGAACCGGCCACCCCCTTTGTGGTCAGATGCCCAGTGGCATGATCATGCGATGCCCGCGAAAAATTTCACCCCGAGGAGTGCCCGGCTTTGAGTCTTTCCTGGATGCCCCAGCGCACCTCTTTTCACGCTGCTGAAACTGCGCCCATGGGGCGCCGTACTTTGAGAGCCGCCCTGTGCCTTTGGGCCGGGTTGGGCGTTGTTGCCCTGTTGGCCGGTTGCTCCGCGCCAGCCAAGGTGTATTCGCCCCAAGAGAGTTTTGGTTCGGTGGCCACCTATTCGCGCCTGTTCGACGCCGCGCCCGCGCAAACCTGCGAGGCCGCCCGGCGTGCGCTGCTCAGCCAAGGCTACATCATCAACACCCATGTGCCCGAAATGGTGGAAGGCCGCAAGAACTTTCAGCCCGAGGCCGACGCCCACCTGCAGGTGATGATTCGGGTGGTGTGCGTGCCCGAAAGCGCCAACGGCAAGGTGAGCCTGGGATTTGTGACCGCGCTGCAAGACCGCTACACCCTCAAAAAAACCAATAACTCCGCCAGCCTGGGCGTGGGCGGCGTGGGTTCGCTGTCGTTGCCCTTGCTGGCCACGGACGAAGCCCTGATCAAGGTGGGCAGCGAGACCATTGCTTCGGATGGTTTTTACGACAGTTTTTTTGAGCTCGTCAGCCGCTACCTGGTCATGGGTGAGGGGGCGGTGGAATAGTGCGTGCGGGGTGAGATTCGTCCAGCCCCCGCCTCATTCAAGCCATTTCAGTCGGCCCAGTCGCCCGGCGCCAATCCCTCCAGCGTGTGCGGCCCGATGGCCGCGCGAATGAGCCGCAGCGTGGGGTGGCCCACGGCGGCCGTCATGCGGCGCACCTGGCGGTTGCGGCCCTCGCGGATAACCAGCTCGATCCACGCCGTGGGGATGGCCCTGCGCTCGCGGATGGGCGGGTTGCGCTCCCACACGGCAGGCGGGGGCTCCAGCAGGCGCGCGCGGGCCGGCAGCGTGGGGCCGTCGTTGAGCTGCACGCCGCTGCGCAGCGCGGCCAGCGCGGTTTCGTCCGGTATGCCTTCTACCTGCACCCAGTAGGTTTTTTCCATCTTGAAGCGCGGGTCGGCAATGCGGGCCTGCAGCTTGCCGTCGTTGGTCAGCAAGAGCAGGCCCTCGCTGTCGGCATCCAGCCGCCCGGCCACATACACGCCGGGCAGATCGATGTAGTCCTTCAGGCCCTGCCATTTGCCCTCGGCCGTGAACTGGCTGAGCACGCCATAGGGCTTGTTGAAGCGGATCAGGCAGGCGGTCATGGGCGTTTGGTTGACGGGGTGGGTGTGTTGAGTCGCGCAACAAGCTGCTTACCAAGTGGTGCAGTGAGCGGCGCGGTGTGCGGGCTGCCGAGCATAGCTGCTGCACGCCGCGTGCCGGAGTGCATCGATGCCGGTGAATTGATGCTGCCAGATCGGCGCCATCCGCAGCCGCTTTCTCGATTCCGGCAGTCACTGCGCTTGCCGTCTTTAGCGATTCAACGTGCGGGCGCCACAGGCCAGCGCCGGATATTTTTTCAACGCCGGGTCGGACGATCGGGCGTAGTTCAAAGGGTAAAATTGCAATCCAGCGCTACTGGCGCTTGTGCTTGCTGCTATTTATTCAATAGCGAATTATTCTGGCATGTGTTGCCTGACCCCCACCAAGGAATCAAGGAGACACCCCCATGGTCACCATCCAGCTTGACATCGCCCAAACCATCGGCATCGCCGCCATCTTGCTGGTGGTAGGTGAGTTCATCAAAAAACGCGTGGATGTGCTCGCGCGCTACTTCATCCCAGGCCCCATCATCGGCGGGCTGGCGTTTTCGGTCATTGCGCTGGTGGGCCACCAGACGGGCTTGTTTGCGTTCGAGTTTTACGACAACATGCGCGCGTTTTTGCTGCTGGTGTTTTTCACCACCATCGGCTTTTCGGCCAGCTTTGAGCTCTTGAAAAAAGGCGGCGTGGGCGTGGCGCTTTTTCTGGCAGCTGCCGTAGGGCTGGTGGTGTTGCAAAACCTGCTGGGCGCCGGGCTGGCGGCCGCGCTGGGTGTGCATCCGCTGATTGGCGTGGCGGCGGGGTCCATCTCGCTCACGGGCGGGCATGGCACATCGGCAGCATTTGGCCCGCTGCTGGAGCAGGCGGGCGCCGCGGGTGCGCTGCCCGCTGCCATTGCGGCGGCCACCTACGGCCTGGTGTCCGGCTGCGTGATTGGCGGCCCGCTGGGCACGCTGCTCATGCGCCGCAACGGTTTGCACCCCACCGGGGTAGCCGCGGGCGTGAAGCCTGATGCCACCCTCTTGCAGGCACCGTCATCCGCACTCACCGGCGACACGGTGATGTATGCCAGCATCCTGATCACCGTGTCCATTGGCGCGGGCACGCTGCTGGTCAACTGGCTCAAAGGCATGGGCATCACGCTGCCTTCGTACCTGGGGCCCATGCTGGTGGCCGCCGTGGTGCGCAACATCATCGACTGGCGCGATGCAGAGCTGCCACTGCGCCAGTTCGAGGTGGTGGGCAATGTGTCGCTGGCGTTCTTTCTGGCCATGGCGCTCATGTCGATGAAGCTGTGGGAGCTGGCCGAGGTGGCCGGGCCGCTGCTGGTGATTCTGCTGGCGCAGACCGTGCTGATGTTTGTGTATGCCTACTTCGTCACCTTCCGCGTGGTGGGCGGCGACTACGACGCTGCCGTCATTGCCGCTGGCCACTGCGGCTTTGGCATGGGCGCCACGCCCAACGCCATGGCCAACATGCAGGCCTTTACGGCCGTCAATGGCCCGTCGGTCAAGGCGTTTTTCGTGATCCCGCTGGTGGGCTCGCTGTTCATCGACTTCTTCAACGCGGTGATCATCACCGGGTTCATGAACTACTTGAAGTAGCGCCGTGCAGTCGCGCAGCCTGGGAGGCGGGCGTGGCCTGGGCGAGGGCCGCCGAACAAGGGCCGCCCCGCAGTGAGGGTGGCGTCCCCCTGGGGGGAAGGCGCGCAGCGCCTCAGGGGGGCTACAAAAACAATGCGGGGTCCACCATGGTGCGGTTCAGCATCACGCCCCAGTGCAGGTGCGGGCCCGTCACGCGGCCGGTGGCGCCCACCTTGCAAAACGCCTCGCCCGCTTTCAACACATCGCCCACGCGCACATCCATGCTGCTCAGGTGGCAATACATGCTGAGCAGGCCTTGGCCATGGTCCAGCCACACGGTGCCCCCGTTGAAGAAGTAGTCGCCCACGTCAATCACCTTGCCCGGCAGCGGCGCCACGATGGGCGTGCCCGTGGCGGCGGCAATGTCCATGCCGCTGTGCGGATTGCGCGGCTGGCCGTTGAACACCCGCCGCAGCCCGAACGAGCTGGAGCGCCGCCCCGGCACCGGCACCTGCATGCGCAGCGACTGCAGCGCACCGCCCGCGGGCTGCTCGCTGAACGTGGCCATCACCTGCGCCTGGTGGTCGCGCTCGCGCTCAAAGCGGGCCTGGTCCTGGGGCGACAGGTCCACCGTGCGTGGCGACACTTTCAGGTGCTGCTCTTTGTACTGCTTGGGCGCCACGGTGTAGGCCACCTGCCGGGTGCCGCCATCGGCGGTGGCCACGGTGATGTGCGCATCGCCCGGCATCGCCGCCAGCGGTATGCCCACCACGGCGGTCCATTCGATGGCATCGCCCAGCACGAGCACCGGCACATCGGCATGGCCCTGGCGCGCCTGCGCCACCGGGCGCGTGGCCGCCGGGCCCAGCGACAGGCGCACCACGCCGCCAGGTACCGCCAGCGCTTGGGGCCACACCGTGGGGGCTGCGGGTTGCGGCTTTGCATCGCGGCCCAGGGCCGGCAGTGCTAGCAGGCCGCCCGCGCCCAGCAATGCGGCGCGGCGGGTGAAGAGAGGCAGGGCGGTGGGGTGAGGGGCTGGTGCGGGCACGGCGGTGGCAGACATGGGTAAAGCAAAAAAACAAGGGCGCAGGGCCCCGGTGCAGCGCACCCAGGCCCCACGGCAGCCTGCCATTGTGCCGCTGCAGCGGGCCGCCATGCCGCATAACCACGCGCTTTCGTTGGCGGCGTTCGCCTACATCGCGCCGCGCAGGCGCCGCCCACAATCGCCCCATGCAAAAAGCAGCGGGCCGCCGCCGTTCCACCATGCTCACCGTTGTATTGACCGCCCTGGCCACGGGCGCCCTTGTGTTGCTAGCGCTCAACTTCACCGCGGGCGAAAAAAAGGTACAGCAACAACTGCCACGCCTGTACAGCACCGCCAGCCCGGATTTCGAGCGCGCGCTGGGCAGCCTGCTGGGCCCTGGCATCGTGGGCGGCAACGGGGTGACCGAGCTGCTCAACGGCGACCAGATTTTTCCGCCCATGCTGGCCGCCATCCAGGGCGCAAAAAAAAGCATCACCTTTGAAACCTACATCTACTGGTCGGGCGATATCGGCAAGCAGTTTGCCGACGCCCTGAGCGAGCGCGCCCGCACCGGTGTGCGCGTGCATGTGCTGCTCGACTGGGTGGGCAGCGCCAAGATGGACGAAAGCTACCTGACCGAGATGAAAGAGGCCGGGGTGCAGATCGAAAAATTCCACAAACCCCACTGGTACAACCTGGCCCGCCTGAACAACCGCACCCACCGCAAGCTGCTGGTGGTGGACGGGCAGGTGGGCTTTACCGGCGGCGTGGGCATTGCCCCCCATTGGATGGGCAACGCCCAAGACCCCGACCACTGGCGCGACTCGCACTACCTGGTGCGCGGCCCCGTGGTGGCGCAGATGCAGGCCACCTTTCTGGACAACTGGCTCAAGGTCACCGGCAAGGTGCTGCATGGCGAGCTGTATTTCCCGCCCATTGCGCCCGCCGGTGCGCAAAAGGCGCAGATGTTCTCCAGCTCGCCATCGAGCGGCAGCGAGAGCATGCAACTCATGTACCACCTGGCCATTACGGCGGCCGAGCGCAGCATCGACCTGTCGGTGGCGTATTTCGTGCCCGACGAACTGACCCAGAAACACCTGATGGACGCCCTGGCGCGCGGCGTGCGCGTGCGCTTCATCACCCCCGGCGAGCACACCGACACCGACACCGTGAAAGCCGCATCCCGCGCCACCTGGGGCCCGCTGCTGCAGGCGGGCGCGCTGATTTATGAATACCAGCCCACCATGTACCACTGCAAGGTCATGATCGTGGACCAGTTGCTGGTGTCGGTGGGCTCCACCAACTTCGACAACCGCTCATTCCGCCTGAACGACGAGGCCAACCTGAACGTGTACGACGCCGCGTTTGCCAAGCGGCAGACCGAGGTGTTTGAAGACGACCTCAAAAGATCGCGCCGCGTAACCTACGAAGAATGGCTCAACCGGCCGCTGCGCGAGAAGGCGCACGAAAAGCTGACCGGCTGGCTGCGGTCGCAACTTTGAGTCAAATACGGCGCTAGCGCACGCTGGATAAGCGCAATGTGCTATATAAAATATAGCGATTGATGTGCCTGCGTGCAGCCTGAAACACGTGCGCTGCAGCGCACGCAGTGCTTGTCACGGCATGGCCATGGCTACTTGAGTGGCCATGACCACCACCGCGCCACACTCAGTGCGTGATGAACTCGTAAGTCACCGCCTCGCTCTCCACCATGTCCAGAATGTCGTTGAGCACATCGTCGTCATCGGTGCTGCTCCAGGTTTCCTCGGGATCGCTGGCAAACAGCGGCTC
Organism: Acidovorax sp. 35-64-16; assembly: GCF_002281195.1. Classification (NCBI taxonomy): domain Bacteria; kingdom Pseudomonadati; phylum Pseudomonadota; class Betaproteobacteria; order Burkholderiales; family Comamonadaceae; genus Acidovorax; species Acidovorax sp. 35-64-16. The sequence goes on from NZ_NCFM01000012.1 coordinate 78,536, forward strand.
GATGGCCACGTCCATGAACACGCCATTGGGCAACTTGAGCACCGGCGTGCCTTCGGACGTTCCTACCAGTTCCCAGTCGTCCGGCACGGACATTTCAAGCTGGATGGTGACGTTGAGTTTTTTCATGGCGGGTTCCTTGAGGATAAGGCGGCGAGGGTAACCCAATTTGATGGCAAACGGGCACTTTGCGCAGAAGGGATAAGCGCGAACAGCTATGGAAAAAATAGCTAAAGAAGCTCGTCAGCCCTCGCGATGGTGCGTTGCACCCGTCTGCCGCACACCTCCGCGTTCGCACTGGGCCACACCATTGCACGCGCGCTGGGCGCAAGCCGGCCACAGCAGGTGTCAGCCCGGAATTTCCGCCTCGACCAGCAGCGCCAGCAACTGCAGCGACTCTTGCCAGCCCAGATAGCACGCCTCGGTGGGGATGACAGCCGGAATGCCCGCCTGCACCACCGCCAGCTCGGTGCCCACCGACGCGGCCTTGAACGTGACCGTGGTGAGCACCTCGCCCGGCAGGTGGGGGTCGTCAAACCGGTCGGTGTGCACGATGCGCTCACCCGGCACCAGCTCGACATACTCGCCGCCAAAAGCATGGACGGCGCCGCTGCCCAGGTTGGTGAACTGCATGCGATAACTGCCGCCCACGCGTGCGTCCAGGCTCAGCACCCGGCCCGTAAACCCGTGCGGCGGCAGCCATTTGGCCATGGCGTCGGGGTCGAGAAACGCGCGGTACACCCGCTCGGGCGGCGCGCGCAGCACGCGGTGCAGGGTGACGGTGCCCGTGGAGGGGCCGGTGGTGGTCATGGTCGGTGTCCTTTCAGGTGGAAAGCGGTGCGGGTGACCGCACGCGCAGCGACAAACCGCCCACCTTTTTACGACGAATGAACCGGGGCGTGTTCGACACCCTGTAACCAAAAGAGCACCCTCCGCCACCTGGCCATCACGCGGCCACGGGCTGGGCGCGGTAGCTCTCGGTGCCCTGCGCCCACGCCAGCAGCCGGTCGATGTTGGGGTGCTTGCCGGGGAAAGCCCGCGCATCGGCCACATGCTCGGCATACCACTCCAGCCCCAGGCTGGCCGCCGCAGGCGTGATGCTGCCGCCATACAGCGCCGCCAGCGCGGCATACACCACCAGCGATCCCGTCTGGCCGGGCTTGTTCTCGATGGTGGCGAGCACCTGGCCGTCCGCGCCCAGCAATTGCAGGGCGGCAAGGTGGCTGGCGGAGGGAAGTTGCTTGAGGCGGTCTGCAAAGTTCATGGTGATGGTGATGAAAGTTTGAATGAAATTTGCCTCTAGCGCTTATTGGATAAGCGCAAGCAGCTATGAAAATATGAGTAAACCTTGATGTTAAAGGATGAGCGGGGTAAACGCATCACGCCTGCCACACCCCAAACCCTGCCGAGCGCAGGTCAATGCCCATCTCGATCTTCCGGTCCACCGCCTCTTCGTAGCCCATGGGGTTGAAGCCATCGTACAAGTCAGGCAGCAGGCGCAGACCATATTGCGTCACAAACCGGTTGGCCTGAATGCCCGCCTTGTGCTTGTCAAACCGCACATCCGGGTCCAGGCCCGTCATGCCCACGTACACGCAGGGCTTGCCTTCCACGTAGCCGGGGTTGCACTTGCGAAAGCGCGGCTCGTTTAGCACGTCCTTGGAGAGTTCGACCACGTAAACGTGGTGGTGGGGTTTGCGGCGGCGCATGGGGCTTGTCAGTCTTTTCAAACCTCGGGCAGAACGCGCCGCAGGGCGCGCACCTTTTGCCACAGCACCGCCTTGGGCATCTGCATCGCCATGGCCTGCATGCAGCGCTCCAGCCAGCCGGTGCGGGTCTGCAACCGGTCTATCGCCTTGCCCAGGTCGCGCGCCACCGAGGGGCCATAAGCCTCTGCCGCCTTGGCCAGCGCGGCGCGTAGCGCGGGCAGGGGCAGGTCCATCATGGCCAGGTCAATCACGTCGCGGCTGAACACGCCGTCGTCAGCCTGGCGGTCGGAATTGGCCAGCAGCTTGGATGTGGCCAGATCCAGCCGCGTCAGCGTGCTCACGCCGCACAGCGTGTCATCGGCCACCGGGGGCTCCAAAGCAATGCGGGCCTCGCGCACGATTTCCAGCTTGATCGGCTGCCCATCCATCTGCACCTGGGTGCGTATGCCGTACTGGTCGGCCCTTATCTCACGCAATGCCTCCAGTGGCTGCGCGTGCGCGTGGGTGATGGCAGCCAGCCCGTCGGGGCCTGTGAGCAGTTGCCGCAGCTCGCGGTAACCCGCCGCGTCAGACACCAGAAAATCAATGTCCACCGACTCGCGGTATTCGCCATGGCGCAGCGCAATGCAGGTGCCTCCGCCAAACAGGCAGCCATGCTGGCGCAGCGTGTCCCCGTTCAGTGCCTGCAGCACATGCGCAATGCGCTGGTGGTGGGGGCGCTCAAACTGCATCGCTGGCCCCGGTGTCGGTTTTGGCACTGGGCGGCAGGGCCAGCCGCAATGCCTGCAGCAGGGCCAGTTCGTTGGCAGACATGGCCTGCATGTCGAGGTGCCGCGCATTGCGTTCGTAAATGCCCAAGGCCTCTGCGGGCGTGAGGGTGTCGGTGCCGTGCACCTGCCAGGCCAGCGCACGCAACTGCGGGTAGTCGGCCAGCGGAACCCGGGCCGGAATCCAGACGGTGCGGTCGGGTGCTGGCTTTGCTGTATCGGCTGCGACGGGTATTGCCTGCAGCCCCATGCCCAGCGCCGCCATGGCGTTGCACCACGCACCCATGGTGACCGACGGCTCGCCTTTCTCGATGCGGTGCAGCGTCACCCGCGACAGGCCCGCTGCCTCGGCGGTCACTGTCGCGCTCAGCCGCAGCGCCTTGCGCTGGGCACGAATCTGTGCGCCCAAGGCTTGAAGCTGGGCGGCGCAATGCTCGGGGGTAAGGGGTGCGGGTGACGGCATTTGTTTCTCATTATTTGCAAAAGCGTAATTTTGTCAAATATGAGAAACGCTTTTTGAAAAATCCAACGCCAGCGCACCCAGCAATCCGAGCACTCACCTTTACGGCATCTGGCGTTGCGAGCGGCATGTTGTGCTGCTCCGAAAAGCGGTTGCGCTCGGCGGCGTCAGATCAAATGGACAACGGCAAGGCGTCGAGCTGAGTTTTCAAAACCGGCAAGGCGGTTTGAACCGTGTCCCAAACCACTTCGAGGTTGATCTCAAAGTAGCCATGGGCAATGCGGTTGCGCATGCCGCGCATGCTGCGCCAAGGAATGTGGTTGTGCTCGGCTGCAAAGGCGGAATGCTGATCCATCACCTTGGTGGCCGCTTCCCCCAGAACGATCAGGCTCATGACCACCGCCTGCTGGGTGCGCCTGTCTTGCTCGAAGTCCGCCTGGGCCATGCCTTCGGTGAACGACTGCGCGTCGGCAATGGCTTGGCGCATGGGGTCCAGATAATCCGCCAGCCTGTTCACGGTCATACAGGCCGGGCTTCCTGGGCGACGGTATCGCGGAACTTGGCGGGCAGGTCCTTGAGGGTGAGCACATCGACCGGCACGCCCAGCAACTCCTGCAGTTCGTCCTGCAGGCCACCCAGATCCAGCAACGTGGTTCCGGGCAGTGTGTCCACCAACAGGTCCAGATCGCTGCCGTCGCCATCGTCCCCACGCAGAGCAGAACCAAACACCCGAGGGTTGGCCGCGTGGTAGCGCGCTGCGGCACGGCAGACGGCTTCACGGTGCTGGCTGAGGGCTTGGGAAGGGCGCATGGGTGGAAGTTTAGCGGAGCAGGCCATTTTGTGAAAAATCGGCCTCCTGAGCTCATGACTATTGCGCAAGCAGCTATAAAAATAGAAGCAAACTGGGTATGCAAGGAATCAAGGCAATGACCCCGGTGTGCCCGCCAGCGCCCCCAGCAACCGCGCGCTCACCTCGGCGACATCGGGTGTGGTGAACTGCATGTTGTGCTGCTCGGTCAGCGGGCCGTGGCCCGGCTCCATGCCACCGGCAGCGCTGTAGCCCATGGCCTTGAACTTCCAGACCCCGCCCACCTGCTTGAGTGAGCCCACATGCGCGCCATCGGCCGTGTGCACTGACACCACCCCGGCGTTGATTGGCAACAACTGCAAGGGGCCTGCCACCGGGCCGGGCGGTACGTGGGTGTAGGTGGGGGTGAACGGAGGCGTCATCGATGGGCTTTGGTGGTGCGGCAGTTCTTTGGATGAAATCGGCCTATTGCGCATGATAGGTAAGCGCAAGCAGCTATCAAAACAGGAGTGTTCTAAATGGCGTCTCCCGGCTCCGCCCCCGTTTGTGCTGGCTCCAGCAACCGGGTGCCCATGTGCGCTGGGCGGCAGCTTGTACCTTGGCAATCACACCCGGAGCGGGTGCGCCCGGCTCATACGGCCATCGCCTCGCGCAACACCTGGTCCCGAAAGGCGGCGGGCAGGCTGTTGGGCGTGAGCACATCCACCTCCATGCCCAGCAACTGCTTCAGTTCAAACCGAATCGCGCCAATGTCCATCAACGTGGTTTGCGCGGTGGGCTCCACCAACAGATTCAGGTCGCTGTCGGCCGTGTCGTCTCCATGCAGCGCCGAGCCAAACACCCGCACACTGCTGACGCGGTGGCGCAGTGCGATCTCGCGGATTTGTGATCGGTACCGAAATAGGGCTTCTGACGGGCGCATAGCTTGGCGTTTAGCGGTGCTGCATGTCTTGAATCAAATCGGCCTCTGGCACCTTTGAATATTACGCTAATAGCTATTAAATAAATAGCAATTTCTGTTTCAATCGTTGTTCTTGGTGGTGGACGGCGTTGTCTGTTGCTGGCGCTTACGCAAATACTCCTGCGGGCTTTCATGCAGCACTTTGCCGTTTTCCTCCACCACCATGTAGGTGTTGGCTCGCTGAGCCTCTTCGGCTGCGCGCAACCCCGCGCGTGAAAGGGCCGCCAGTGCCGCTTGGGCAGGGTCGAGGATGGGAGTGGGTATGGGAATGGCGCTCATGGATTAACTCCTTTGGCCAGTAGCACGGGTTGGTGATGCTGGTTGTTGTACAGAAACCAGGCGTTGACGATGGGCTTGTAGGTCATTTCAAGCTGGTTCAGCCCGGCTTTAAAACGCCGCCGAACCACATCGTCCGGGATGTTATGTCCGCCCTGGGCTACTCGCAACCGCACCCGCTCAATGGCCATTTCAGCGGTTGGCAGCTGCAGAAAATACAAGCTGACGTGGTAGCCAAGTGATCGCCAGTGCAGCACCTTCGCTGCATAAGCCCGCCCGGACAGGGTCGTTTCCAACGCAAAGCTGCGCCGATGGGCAACGTGGTCGTCTATTTCCGCCAGCATGATGCGCCCCGCCTTGATGGCGGCGACTTCGGGCGCGAAGGGTGACAACCCCGCCGCAATCAGGTCTGCATTGACGAATACTGGGCAGTGAGCCTCTGCGGGTAGAAACTCGCGTGCGAAGGTGGTTTTACCGGCGCCGTTGGGGCCCGCAATGATGATGGCGCGAGGCTGGGTTTGAATCATGGATGGGGCACGTCCTGCGGGTCAGTTCAAGGCCAGATCCTGCGGCCACAGAAAGTAAGGGCCAAAACGGGACTTGGCGACAAACTCCACCCCCGCCTGCTCACCCTTCGCCGTGAGCGCATGTTTGTCCCCCTGCTGCGAGAGGTAGCCCAGTTCGGTGGCTCGCTCCAGCAGTTGAGCCGTCTTCAGTCCAAATTTCTGGGCCAGCTTGGACGATGGAATCTTGTCGCCGGTGGATGAGTCACTGTCGATGCCAGAGGCTTCCGCGGCAGGCGTTGCCGCAGGTTCGGGCTCGCTGCTGGCCACACGCTCCAGAGAAATGCGCACTTCATCGCTGATGCGAATGATGCGCTGCGCCTCTTCATAAGCGTCTTTGTAGAGCTGCCCATCGTCGCTGCGCTGAATCAGGATGCCCATCTCGTTGTTGTTCACCTGGCTGAATTCGTACAGATTCAGGCTGGTGATGATGCACATCTCTTCATTCATGTAGCACTTGGCATGCAAGTTCTTGCAGAAGCTGGTGCGAATGTAGGTCAGGCCGCGCAGCCATTCAATCTCTTGCGGCTGCAATTCGCTTTTGCCGTACACGATACGGACGTCGATTTTCAGACGGTTTTTATCGGCCAGCAGCTCCTTCATTCGGTCGTTGAGCTTGAGGAAGGGGCTGATCAGAATCAAGCGATCTGACGCACTCTTGATGAGTTCTTCAAGGTGGTAATTGGTGCCGGTTGTCGAAAGAAATTTCGCCATTGATGTTGATCTTCCATGAAAAAGAACGCTTATGGCTTATTGATGCCAACTGACTGTGATCATCAATAAATTAGAGGGAAAGACCAAGCTAAGCTGCCGGCGCCTTCCGGCGAAACAAGCTCCCCGACCCTTGGAAGCATTTGCTAGGCTATTCTTTATCCGTCGCATGACCAAAAATTGTCATTGCTCGACTTTTCCTTAAGTAGAGCTGTTTCTCGAGCGCGTCAGCTATTCCGATAGCGACCTCGTGCATAGCGATTTTTGCGGCATGCGCATACTCGTCAAGCTGGGGAAGCGTCGAAATCGTAAGTTTTTTCCCATGGGCAATATGGTTCCGATTGCTTACTAGGCTGTCAAGCTGTGTCGAGTTCTCGCTTACGTTATTATGACTAAGATCTAAGCGATCCAGCCACGAGATCAGAAGGTCCGGCCAAAGATTGGCGATATTGTCGGGACGTGGAAAGGTTGCACTCTGCTCGAGCGCAGAGTCGAATTCATTTAGAAATCTTTTCAAAAAATCAGCTGTCTCTTTCTCATCTTTGAGGCTGCAAACAAGCTCAAAAAGTGATGCAGAGGCAAGTTTCCACTTCAGATCAATCCGTTTTGTATTTCTTTTTTCAAGTGCGTCGATATAAACACTAATTGCGAATTTGCAGAACCCTTCGTAATGCGCATAGATCATGGCCAAGTTTGTTCGCAGAAACGTAATGTGTTTTGGTGTTCCTGGCGTCGAACTTATGACCTCTTTTCGCAGGATGGCTAACTCGGCTTCGCGCCAAGACAGATCGTCTTCAATCTGTTTAATAAAAAGTCCTGCGAAGGTGCTCATATTTCTGAGAAGGCAGTCTGGATGAGCTGAATTCGCTTCTCAAGTTTTGGCAGAGAATTTGCTCCAGGTCCAGTTACCTTTCTAAATTCTTCAGACTCCACTGACGATGCAAGCGCCCGGCGTGCGTCATCAGGATTCATAGCTTTGAGTTGGTCGAGGCTATTTAGAGCACCCATGGTCACTGCTTCAAAGTAGGCTGGCGCTACTCCCCCAACTGGCGACCCGTTCCTGTACTTCACGAAAGCGTATTGGCCAAATTTTTCCGCTAACGTTGAGAAGACTTCGTTGAAGGTGCTAATGTCATTGTCAGTGAGTTGCGCTCCGCCTATTAGGACCTGTTCCATATAGTTGTCAAGCCAATCACTAACATTGCCCTTGAAACCATACCTGAAGTTCTTTGCGGCAAAGTACCGCAGAACAAGTTCTTCGTTTTGGCGAGTCTCTAGCGCGTTCGTCGGTAGAAGTTCGGTAGTTGCTTGAAATTGGGGCGTATTCGCGCAGTTTAATATTGTGTTGTAAAAGTTCGAGCCGATGTCTCCCATCATTCTGGCGTTAACATTCCTAATATCCTGTTCCGAGAGTCGTGATCCGCCAGTGTTAAGGCGTTTAAACATCTCATATCTCAAGAATTGACTGCTCTGTCGCTTTATGATAACCGTTCTGATTGCGGTTCTTTTAAGCCTTAGTCGTAAAGTCAATGGCAGTTCATCGAATTTCAGACCATTAAGTTCTGGTACTAGATCGCAGCCTTCAAGCGTAAGTGGTGCTGATTCGGTAGGAACACCATTTGTGCTTATGAAATGCAGTAGTGAGCTGATTCTTTGTAAGCCATCAATAAGCTCTAAAACCCCAGACTCTTTTTCAATTACAAAAATGGATGGAATCGGCAATTCAAGCAGCAAGGACTCAATTAGCCTTGAGCGTTGTTCGTATGACCATCGAAATAGTCTTTGAAAGTCTGGTTGGATTACCAGCTCGCTTTGCTCATGTAGGGTAATTATCTCACCTACCGAAAGATCGAGGCTCTCCGTGCGAACTTCCCCAATTTTCTTATCGATTGAATCAATTAGGTCCATGCTGTCCTCTTTATATATTCATTTTATGTTGAAGGCTTATTCTCTGCTGAGCAAATCACTTCCCCCAAGAATCCTTCAACCCCACCGCCAAGTTAAACACCGGCTTCTCCGCCCGGTGATCCACCCGGTCCGCCACAAAATACCCATGCCGCTCAAACTGAAACTTGTCGTCCGGCTTGGCATTGGCCAGTGACGGCTCCACGATGGCAGTCACCACCTTCAGGCTATTCGGGTTCAGGCTTTCAATGAAGTCCTTGCCGCCCGCGTCGGGGTGGGCGTCCAGGAACAGGCGGTCATACATACGCACTTCGGCGTTCACGCCGTCGGCCACGCCCACCCAGGTGATGGCGGCTTTGACCTTGACGGTATCGGCGCCGGGGGTGCCGCTTTTGGTGTCGGGCACCACGGTGGCCAGCACTTCGGTGATGTGGCCGTCGGCGTCTTTGTTGGCGCCGGTGCATTCGATGACGTAGCCGCCCTTCAGGCGCACCTTGTTGCCGGGGAACAAACGCTTGTAGCCCTTGGGGGGCACTTCTTCAAAGTCTTCGCGTTCGATCCAGACTTCCTTGCCGATGGTGAAGTGGCGCTCGGGGCTTTCCACGCCTTCGGGCGCTGCACCAGAAGACGCGCCATGCGGCGCGTGTGGCAGGGCGGGCAGGGTACAGGGCTCCAGGTGGCCTGCGCCCATCACGTCGTCCCAGTTGGTCAGCACCAGTTTGACGGGGTTGAGCACGGCCATGCCTCGGTGGGCCTTCAGTTCCAGGTCTTCGCGCAGGCAGCCTTCCAGGGTGCTGTAGTCGATCCAGCTGTCGGACTTGGTCACGCCGATGCGGTCGGCAAAGGTCTGGATGGCGGCGGGGGTGTAGCCACGGCGGCGCAGGCCGACGATGGTGGGCATGCGCGGGTCGTCCCAGCCGCTGACTTTGTGGTCGTACACCAGCTGGGCCAGCTTGCGCTTGCTGGTGATGACATAGGTGAGGTTCAGGCGCGCAAATTCGTACTGGCGGGGGGGCGGGCTGGCCAGCAGGCCGCCTTCGGTCAAACGCTCCAGAAGCCAGTCGTAGAACGGGCGCTGGTCTTCAAACTCCAGCGTGCACAGGCTGTGGGTGATTTGCTCCAGCGCGTCCTCGATGGGGTGCGCGTAGGTGTACATGGGGTAGATGCACCAGGTGTCGCCCGTGTTGTGGTGTGTGGCGCGGCGAATGCGGTAGATGGCCGGGTCGCGCATGTTGATGTTGGGGCTGGCCATGTCGATCTTGGCGCGCAGCACCATGCTGCCGTCCTCATGCTTGCCGTCGCGCATTTCGCGAAAGCGCGCCAGGTTTTCGGCCGGGGTGCGGGTGCGGAAGGGGCTGTCCACGCCGGGCTTGCCAAAGTCGCCGCGGTTCACGCGCATCTGCTCGGCAGTTTGCTCGTCTACGTAGGCGTGGCCGGCTTCGATCAGATATTCGGCCGCGCGGTACATGAAGCCGAAGTAGTCGCTGGCCTGGTACAGGTTGCTTTCGCCGCCGTTGTTCCAGCCAAAGCCCAACCACTGCACCGCGTCCTTGATGCTGTTGACGTATTCGGTGTCTTCTTTTTCGGGGTTGGTGTCGTCAAAGCGCAGGTGGCACACGCCACCGTAGTCGCGCGCCAGGCCAAAGTTGATGCAGATGCTTTTGGCGTGGCCAATGTGCAGGTAGCCATTGGGCTCGGGCGGGAAGCGGGTGCGAATCTTGGCGGGGTCGGGCTGGCCCGCTGCGTGGTGGGCAGCATCGCCGGGGCTGCCGGCCCAGTGGCGGCTGGCGTAGGTGCCTTTGTCCAGATCGGCTTCGATGATCTGGCGCAAAAAGTTGCTGGGTTTGACGGCTTCGGGGGCTGCCGCTGGGGCGGCGGGTGTGGTGTTGGCAGGGGTGGGGGTGCTCATGCGGCCATTTTAGGGGGCGGCTTGTTGAAATAAGGCGCGTGCACAGGTGGGCGCAGATGGGGTGTGTACGTCCGGAAACAATATGGGGCCCGTTTCATGACATCCTTTAGGCCTTGTGGTGCGTTGTGTACCAGTGAGGCATGTCCAGTTGGTTGGCTGCCTCTGTCCCTCAAGGAGATTTCCATGACGAAAACCCGTTCTATCTATGCCATGGCCGCAGCTGCCGGTGTGGCGCTGGCCCTGCTTGCGGGCGCTGGCACTGCCCAGGCGCGTGATGTGTATTGGTCGGTGGGCGTGAATTCGCCAGGCGTGGCCTTAGGCGTGAGTAACGGCGGCTACCCTTATGTGGCCCCTGCGCCCGTGTATGTAGCGCCCCAGCCCGTTTATTACCAGGCACCGCCTCCGGTGTATTACGCACCGCCCCGGCCGGTGTACTACGCTCCGCCGGTTGTGGTGGGCGCGCCTGTGTATGGTGGCTACTACCGTGGCGGTGGGCATCGCCACTGGCGCGGCGATGAAGGTTGGCGTGGCGATGGCTGGCGCGGTGAGCGCGGCTGGCGCGGCGAGCGAGGCCAGCATGGTCATCGTGATTGACCGTTAAGGCGTAGCCTTTGCCGTGTGTTGGTCGCGGCGCATGCAAAGCAGCCTGCTGAGGCTGCTTTGTGCTTTCAGGGGCCGCATAATCCCGCGTTCTGACCTGTCGGCAGACTTCGCTTTCGGCAGGCGCCACGCTGGAGCGCACCCTTGAAAACTGTTTATGTCCTCAACGGCCCCAACCTGAACCTGCTGGGCACGCGCGAGCCCGCCGTGTACGGCGCCCACACGCTGGCCGATGTGGAGCAAATGTGTATCGAAGCGTGTGCGCGCCACGGGTTTGCGCTGCGCTTCCACCAAAGCAACCATGAGGGCGCGCTGGTGGACTGGATCCACGAGGCGGGCCGTCTGCACGCTGCGGGTGAGCTGGCGGGCGTGGTGCTCAATGCGGGCGCCTACACCCACACCAGCGTGGCGCTGCTCGATGCCATCAAGGGCACGGGCGTTGCGCTGATCGAGCTGCACATCAGCAATGTGCACGCGCGTGAGAGCTTTCGCCACCACTCCTATATTGCTTCTGCAGCCAAGGCCGTGATGTGCGGTTTTGGCGTGAAGGGCTATGGCCTGGCCATTGACGGCCTGGCCGGGCTGTAAGGGCCTGATTTTTTCTTCTGACCCCCTCGTGCCTGTGCAATGAGCGATTTGGTGATTCCTTCTGAGGTGCAGCGCCTGGCTGCGCAAGCCGTGCGCCACACCACGCCCTGCGGGGCGGGCGATTTGGTGTGGCATGTCTGGGGCCAAGCCCGGCCGGGCGTGCGCCCGTTGGTGTTGCTGCATGGCGGCAGCGGCAGCTGGACGCATTGGGTGCGCAACCTGGATGCCCTGGTAGCAGCCGGGCACCAGCTGTGGGTGCCCGATTTGCCTGGTTTCGGTGATTCGGCGCCACCGCTTTCGGGTGGCGATGCCGACGCTATGGTGGCCCCGCTGCGCACTGGCCTGCAACTGCTGCTGGGCAACGCGCCCTGTGATCTGGTGGGGTTCTCCTTTGGCGGCATGACGGCGGGCCTGTTGCTGGCGGCCCACCCCGAGCTGGCCGAGCGCCTGGTGCTGGTGGGTGCGCCTGCCATGGGCGTGGTGCCCAACCGGCAGTTCGAGCTGAAGGCCTGGCGCCACCTGACCGACCTGGACGAGCAGCTCGCCATTCACCGCTACAACCTGGGTGTGCTGATGCTGCACGACAAGCGCCTCATCGACGGCCTGGCGCTGCAGACGCATGTGGCCAACGTGGTGCGCGACCGCATGCCGCGCCGCCGCTTGGCGCACACCGACATCCTGGCGCGGGCGTTGCCGCAGGTGGCTTGCCCGGTGCATGCCATATATGGCGAGCACGACGCGCTGTACAAAAGCTGGATCCACCAGCTTGAAGCGGCCTTTGCTGCGACTGCGCCTGATTTTCGCGGCATGCACCTCGTGCCCCATGCCGGCCACTGGGTGCAGTTTGAGCAGCCCGAGGCGTTTGATGCCGCGCTGCTGGCGGCGCTGGCCTGAGCGCGATGCCACCGGTTTGGCTTTTTTCATGACCGCCGCATTGCTGCAGGTTGCTGAAGCCGAGGTGGAGTTCACGGCCATGCGCGCCCAGGGCGCCGGTGGTCAGAATGTCAACAAGGTATCGAGTGCGGTGCACCTGCGCTTTGATGTGCGTGCCTCGTCGCTGCCCGAGGACGTCAAAGAGCGCCTGCTGTGCCTGCGCGACACCCGCATCACACAAGATGGCGTGGTGGTCATCAAGGCCCAGCAATACCGCAGCCAGGAGCAAAACCGCGCCGACGCACTGGATCGGTTGAATGCGCTGGTGCAATCGGTGGCGCAGCCGCCCCGCACGCGCCGCGCTACCAAGCCCACCTATGGCTCCCGGCAGCGGCGGTTGCAGGCCAAAACCCAGCGCGGCGAAACCAAGGCGTTGCGCGGCAAGGTGCGCGACTGAACGGCATGGTGTCTGGCTGGGTCGGCTGCATGTGTCGACCTATGGCGAGATTGGCTCGGTTTGCAGAACGATGTGTCTGTTGGCGGGTTGATTGAATCGCTGCCTGATAGCTTCTACATTCAGGGTATCCATTGAAAGCCTGCCATGTCCACTTCTGACCCTGTTGCCAGCCACGCCGCCAGTCCCACCGTTGTCCCGGCGCTTTATGTGTCGCACGGCGCGCCCTTGTTTGCGGTGGATGCGGGCGAAACCGGCCCCGCGCTCACCCGCTGGGGCCAGGGTCTGCGCGCGCAGTTTCCGGCGTTGCGTGGCGTGGTCATCATGTCGCCGCACTGGATGGCCCGCACCCCTCAGGTCATGACGGGCCCGCAGCCCGCCACCTGGCACGACTTTGGCGGTTTTCCGCCCGCGCTGTACCAGTTGCAATACCCCGCGCCCGGCGCACCGGCGCTGGCGCAGGAGGTGCTGGCCCTGCTGCAGGCGGCTGGCGTGGCCGCCCAGGGCGATGCAGGGCGCCCGTTTGACCACGGCGCCTGGGTGCCGCTGATGCACTTGTTCCCAGAGGCCGACCTGCCGGTGGTGCAAGTGGCGCTGCCCGTGGGCGCTGGCCCCGCCGAGGTCTATGCGCTGGGCGCCGCGTTGCGCGGCCTGCGCAGCCAGGGCGTGCTGGTGATGGGGTCGGGCAGCATGACGCACAACCTGGCCGAGTTTTTTGGCGGCGCGCGTGAGCCCGCGCCCTATGTGATTGCGTTCAGCCGCTGGATTGAATCGGCGCTCGAGCGCGGCGACATGCAGGCGCTGCTGAACTACCGCAGCCTGGCGCCCCACGCCGAGCGCGCCCATCCCACTGAAGACCATTTTTTGCCGCTGTTCTTTGCGCTGGGTGCCGCAGGCGATGATTTGCACGCAAACTACTTGAGTCGCGAGGTGATGTACAGCATGCTCGCGATGGATGCCTTCGCGTTGCAGCCGGTTGCCTGACCGTGAAAGCTTGCACAGTTTACTAACCAAAACCGCCTCTGGCGCTTGACCATGCTTGATCTACCGCTCACATTTTTACAGCGCCCTGCCGCCGCGGGCACCCCTCGGCCCTGGTTGCTGGTGCTGATGCACGGCGTGGGCAGCAACGAGCAGGACCTGTTTAGTCTGTCTTCGCAGATTCCTGAGCGCTTTCATGTGCTGAGCCTGCGCGCGCCCCACCGCATGGGGCCGGGCTCGCACGCATGGTTTGATTTTTCGATCGAACCGGGCAGTGGCGCGCGCAGCATCAACGAAGAGCAAGAGGCCCACAGCCGTGCCGTGGTGGCGCAGACTGTTGAGGCGGCTTCGGCCCAGCTGGGCATTCCGCCCGAGCGCGTGGTGGTGGGGGGCTTCAGCCAGGGCGGCATCATGGCCCTGTCGCTGCTGCTGACGCGGCCCGAATTGCTGCATGCCGCCGTGGTCTGGCACAGCCGCCTGCTGGCGCAGGTGGTACCGCTGCAGGCCCCGCACGAAGCCTTGCTCGGCAAGAAGCTGTGGCTGAGCCACGGCACGCACGACAACGTGATCCCGCTGGCCAATGCGCAGGCCATTGCGCACCACATGGCAACGCTGCCGGTGTCGGTGAGCTACCACGAGTTTCCGGCCGCGCACGAGATCCGCCCGTCCGAGCTGGCCGCCACGGTGGCGTGGCTGGAGTCGCTCTCGACCATCCCCACGCCGTATTGAGGTCTCTCGGATTGCTGCTGATTTTGTAGCTACCCGCGCTTGATAGTAAAGCTTCAGAGTCTTTAATCGCTCTGCGGCGCTTGATCAATCCGGCTGGGGCAGCCCGGGCCGAAAGAACGCATCCAGCACCGGCATCAGCGCCGGAAACTCCTGCGCAAACTGCGCCCGGTTCACAAAATACGCCTCGCACGCCACTGCAAAAAACTCGGCCGGTGCCGTGGCGCCATAGGCATCCAGCCAGGGCGGCGCGGCGCCAAAGCGCTGGGCCATGATCACGCGTTCGCGAAAATCGGCATAGGCCGGTTCCCAGGCGGCCCACCACGCCTCATGCGCGGCGCGGGCCGTGCGGGTGCCCATGAAGCCTGCCGGCAAGGGCGGGCAGCCGTTGGGGTCGCCGCTGCGCATGTCGAGCTTGTGCACAAACTCGTGCACCACTACGTTGGTGCCGCGCTCGATGTGGTGGCTGGCAGGGGCCACATGCTGCCAGCTGAGCATGATGGGGCCGCGTTCCATGGCTTCGCCCAGCAGCACCTCTGTGTGCTCGTGCACCACGCCCGCCTGGTCCACCGTCTGGCGGCGCGCCACGGCTTCGCCGGGGTGCACCACGATGCCCACAAAATCGCCATACCAGCCCAGTGCGGCGGCCGCGTCGCCCCAGTGCAGCAGCGGCAGGCAGGCCTGCGCGGCGATGTCGATGGCCATGGCGTCGGTCACCACCAGACCGTGGGCGCCGTGGAACTGCTTGTGGTGCAAAAAGAGGGCGCTGAGCGCGCGCAGCTTGGCCTGGTCGTGCAGCGGCAGGGCCGCGAGAAACGGGTAGCGCCGCAGGGTTTCGAGCCACAGCGTGGCCGAGATGTCAGGCACGGGCGCCACGGTGGCGCGAACGCGGCTCCAGAGCCGGTTGAGAAGGGGAGGCATGGCGATCAGGCAGCAGGAGGTCAAACCCCGCGCAGTTCAGGATCGCCCCAACATGGGGGGCAAAGCCACACGTTCCAAGCCCTGTGCAGTCAGGCGCAGTACTTGGGCTCGCGGCGGGTGGGCGGTGGCGTCCCAGTCGCTCAGCACCACCCGCTGCAGGCCGGGGGCCAGGGCGTGGCTCGCGGGTCGGTGGGTATGGCCGTGGATGAGGGTATGCGCATGGGCAGCGTCAAGCCAATCGATGGCAGCGGGGCCATCCACATCGGCGTAGAGGGCGCCCGATTGTTTGCGCGCCTCGCTCTCTTGCCGGATGCCGCGTGCCTGCGCGCGGCGCACGCTCAGGGGCTGCGCCAGAAAGCGCTCTTGCCACCCGGCACTGCGCGCCTGCACGCGAAAGCGCTGGTAGTCCACATCGTCAAGGCACAGCAGGTCGCCATGGCTGAGCACCAAGCGCTGGCCACCGAAGACCAGCACTGTCGGGTCCGCCAGGCCGGTGATGCCGCAGTGCGCAAGGAACGCCGGGCCCGCCAGAAAATCGCGGTTGCCGTGCATGAAATACACGGGCAGGCGCTGCGCTGCAGCCTGCAGGGCAGCGCAGCCCTGGGCTTCAAAACTGCCGGGTTCGTGCATGGCGTCATCGCCCACCCACACCTCGAACAGGTCGCCCAGGATGAAAAGGGCGTCGGCCGTGGTGGTCTGCAGATAGTGCTGCCAGGCGGCCACGGTGGCGGGCTCGCTGGCCTGCAGGTGCAGGTCCGAAATGAAATCGACCGTGCGCCAGTGCGAAGGAGCGGCAAGCTCCTCGAACCGGGGCACGGTCGTGGTCACGAAGATCGTATTCAGATCAGAGGGCGACGGCCTTTTCGATCACGACGTCTTCCTTGGGCACGTCGTCATGGAAGCCGCTGCGGCCGGTCTTGACGGCCTTGATCTTGTCCACCACGTCGGTGCCGGAAACGACCTTGCCGAACACGGCATAGCCCCAGCCCTGGGCCGATGGCGCGGTGTGGTTCAGAAAGCCGTTGTCGGCCACGTTGATGAAGAACTGCGCGGTGGCCGAGTGCGGGTCGCTGGTGCGGGCCATGGCCACGGTGTAGTTGGCGTTCTTGAGGCCGTTGTTGGCTTCGTTCTGGATGGGGGCATCCGAGTTCTTTTGCTTCATGCCGGGCTCAAAACCGCCGCCTTGCACCATGAAGCCGGGGATCACACGATGAAAAATCGTGTTGTTGTAGTGGCCCTTGTTCACATAGGACAGGAAGTTCTCGACCGACTTGGGTGCCTTGTCGGCGTCGAGTTCGAGGGTGATGACGCCGTAGTTGGCGATGTGCAGTTCGACTTGGGGATTGCTCATGGCGATGCTTCTTTCAGAAAAAAATCACTTCACCAGCGTGGCGGACTGGATGGTGACGGGGGTAATAGGCACGTTCTGGTGTGGGCCCTTGTTGCCGGTGGCCACGGCCTTGATCTTGTCCACCACCTCGGTGCCCTGGATCACCTTGCCGAACACGGCATAGCCATGGCCGTCCGGCTGGGGGGCGTTGAGCATGGCGTTGTCCTTCACGTTGATGAAGAACTGCGCGGTGGCCGAATTGGGGTTGCCCGTGCGCGCCATGGCGATGGTGTAGGTGTCGTTCTTGAGACCGTTGGCCGCTTCCAGCGGAATCGGGGCCTTGGTGGGCTTTTGCACCATGTCGGCCGTGAAGCCGCCGCCCTGGACCATGAAGCCGTCGATCACGCGGTGGAACACCGTGCCGTCGTAGTGCTTGTCTTTCACGTAGGCCAGAAAGTTTTCGACCGTCTTGGGCGCCTTGGCCGGGTCGAGCTGCACCACGATGTCACCCATCGAGGTGGCCAGCTTCACCTTGGGGGCGTCTTGTGCCTGCACCGGAGATGCTATAGAAAACATAGCTGCCAGCGCAATGCCAGCAAGCGCAATGGTCGATTTTCTTTTGGAAATCATGCAAAACTCCTTGATTGAATCGGGGCCGCGAACCGTGGTGGACGGGCCGCCGCGGCGATGGGGAATATGGCGCCAAAGTTACCACCGGACCGTTTGCGATGCAGGCGGCATTGCCGCAAGCCCCTGCGCGCGGACGGTCGTCAGGGGCGCGAAGCTGCGGGCTTGCCTGCAGCACCGGCCGCAGTGGCCGAAGCCGGCTGGAACAGCGTGCGCAACTGGGTCAGTTTTGACTTGACGGCGGGGTTGCTGGCCTCCAGCTGCTGCGCCTTGGTGTAGGACTGGTAGGCCAGCCGGGCGTGGATGTCGCCCAGGTTCTCGTGCGCCGCCGCATACGAGGGGTTGTTGCGCACTGCCATCTCCAGCGCAGTGCGGGCCTTGTCCAGCTGGTTCTGGCTGGCGTAGATCACCGCCAGGTTGTTGTAGGGCTCGGGCAGCTCGGGGTATTCCTGGATGAGCTGGGTGAAGGTGGCGATGGCCGCATCGGTCTGGCCGATGTCGGTTTGCGCCACGCCGCGCAGAAAGCGCAATTGCGGGTCGCGCGGGGCGGCCGTCAGGCGTTGGTCTGCCTTGCCCAGGGCTTCGGCGGCCTTGCCGGTTTTAAGCAGCTGGCTGATCTCGGCATAGTCGCTGGCGTGGGCCATGCCTGCGCCCAGCCATGCAGTCAGGGCCAACAGGCGCAAAAGTCGTGGGAGGGTGCTGCAGACTTGCTTCATGGCGGGTAGGGAGGAGGTGCGCGCCGTCCGGGGCCGGGCGGGGCTTATACTTCGGCGGATTGTAGCTGAGGGGGTTGTCATGACGGTGCGCTGTTGCCGCTGGTGATTTCGCTGGGCGCCCTAGGCTGGGCGCATCCCCTCGCAGGGCCCAACCCTTTCGCTGCAGGGTGAGCTGGCTTCACCCGTCCCCCCATCAAGTCTCTCGTTACAGAAATCCCATGAGTTTGCGCATCTACAACACGCTGTCGCGTGCCTTGGAAGATTTTTCCCCGCTCGAACCTGGTCATGTGCGCATGTATGTGTGCGGCATGACCATCTATGATCTGTGCCACATTGGCCACGCCCGCATGATGATGGCGTTTGACGTGGTGCAGCGCTGGCTCAAAAGCAGCGGCTACCGCGTGACCTATGTGCGCAACATCACCGACATTGACGACAAGATCATCAAGCGGGCACTGGAGCGGGGCATCACCATCCGC
This sequence comes from Acidovorax sp. 35-64-16, assembly GCF_002281195.1. Lineage (NCBI taxonomy): Bacteria > Pseudomonadati > Pseudomonadota > Betaproteobacteria > Burkholderiales > Comamonadaceae > Acidovorax > Acidovorax sp. 35-64-16. The sequence continues at coordinate 96,897 of NZ_NCFM01000012.1, forward strand.
CAGCTCACCGACGAAATGATCGCTGCCATGCACGCCGACATTGGCGCCCTGGGCATCGAGCCCCCCGCCCTTGAGCCGCGCGCCACCGAATACGTGCCGCAGATGCTGTCGCTGATCGGCCAGCTCGAAGGCAAGGGCCTGGCCTATCGCTCGCCCCATGGCGACGTGAACTACTCGGTGCGCAAGTTTGCGGGCTACGGCAAGCTCTCGGGTAAATCGCTGGATGAGCTGCGCGCCGGTGAACGCGTTGCGGTGCAGGACGGCAAGGAAGATCCGCTCGACTTTGTGCTGTGGAAATCCGCCAAAGAGGGCGAGCCGCCCGAAGCCAAGTGGGACAGCCCCTTTGGCACGGGCCGTCCCGGCTGGCACATCGAATGCTCGGCCATGAGCTGCGCCACGCTGGGCGAAACCTTTGACATCCACGGTGGCGGTGCAGACCTGCAGTTTCCGCACCACGAAAACGAGATCGCCCAGAGCGAAGGCGCCACGGGCAAGCCGCTGGCGCGCTTTTGGGTGCACAACGGTTTCGTGCGCGTGGACAACGAGAAGATGAGCAAGTCGCTTGGCAACTTCTTCACCATCCGCGATGTGCTGAAGCAGTACGACGCCGAGACGGTGCGCTTTTTCATCGTGCGCGCCCACTACCGCAGCGCCCTCAACTACAGCGATGCGCACCTGGATGACGCGCGCCAGTCGCTCAAGCGGCTTTACACGGCATTGAGCCTGGTGGCGCCAGCCAGCGTGGCCATCGACTGGGCCGAGCCCCATGCCGCACGCTTCAAGGCGGCCATGGACGAAGACTTTGGCACGCCCGAGGCCATTGCCGTGCTCTTCGATCTGGCCAGCGAGGTCAACAAGTCCCGTTCTGCCGAACTGGCGGGCCTGCTCAAGGCGCTGGCAGGCTGCCTGGGCCTGCTGCAGGGGGATCCGCAGGCCTTTTTGCAGGCCGGTGCGGGTTTTGACGAGGCTGCCATCCAGGCGCAGATTGCCGCCCGTGCAGCCGCGAAGGCGGGCAAGGATTTTGCAGAGGCTGACCGCATCCGCAATGCCCTGCTGGCCCAGGGCATCGTGCTCAAGGACTCGGCCGCCGGAACGACCTGGGAAGCTGCACAGTGATTTTTTTGAATGTGAAATACGCCGCCAGGGCAGATGGGGCGAGCAGTGGCAGCTTCTAAAAATGTAGCGACTGAGGCACTCGGCCCATCCAGCCCGGCGCTGGCTACGCCCGACTACTGGGCCGATGCCTGCAAGCACCTGATGAAGAAAGACCGGGTGATGAAGCGGCTGATTCCCCAGTTTGGTGATGCAGCTTTGCAAACGCGCGGTGACGCATTCACCACGCTGGCGCGCAGCATCGTCGGGCAGCAGATATCGGTGAAGGCCGCGCAAACCGTGTGGGAGCGCTTCGCCGCGCTGCCGCGCACCATGAAGCCCGGCAACGTGCTCAAGCTCAAGATCGACGACATGCGTGCGGCCGGCCTGTCGGCCCGCAAGGTGGACTACCTGGTGGACTTGGCGGTGCACTTTGATGCAGGCAAGCTGCATGTGAAGGACTGGACCTCGATGGACGATGAGGCCATCATTGCCGAACTGGTGGCCATCCGCGGCATCGGCCGCTGGACGGCCGAGATGTTCCTGATCTTCTATCTGATGCGGCCCAACGTATTGCCTCTGGATGACGTGGGCCTTATCAACGGTATCAGCAAGAACTATTTTTCGGGCGATCCGGTCAGCCGCAGCGATGCCCGCGAGGTGGCCGAGGCCTGGAAACCCTGGTCCAGTGTGGCGACTTGGTATATTTGGAGATCGCTCGACCCGTTGCCCGTGGCCTATTGAGGCCCGTTTCATCAGTCATGAACCGGTTGCAACACGGGCCTCGCACCAGAGGCACCGAGGGCGCGACCCAAGGAGAAATACGTTGGCGAAAAAGACCTTTCTGGATTTCGAGCAGCCCATTGCCGAACTCGAATCCAAAATCGAAGAACTGCGCTACGTGCAGACCGAGAGCGCGGTCGATATCTCGGAAGAAATCGACCAGCTCAGCAAGAAGAGCCAGCAGCTCACCAAGGACATCTACAGTGAGCTGAGCCCCTGGCAGATCACCAAGATTGCCCGCCACCCCGAGCGCCCTTACACGCTCGACTACGTGCGCGACATCTTCACCGACTTTGTCGAGCTGCATGGCGACCGCCACTACGCGGACGACCTGTCCATCGTGGGCGGCCTGGCGCGCTTCAATGGCCACGCCTGCATGGTGCTGGGCCAGCAAAAAGGCCGCGACACCAAGGAGCGCGCCATGCGCAACTTCGGCATGAGCAAGCCCGAGGGCTACCGCAAGGCCCTGCGCCTCATGAAGACGGCTGAAAAGTTCAAGCTGCCCGTGTTCACCTTTGTGGACACGCCCGGCGCCTATCCGGGCATCGACGCCGAAGAGCGCGGCCAGTCCGAAGCCATCGGCCGCAACATCTTCGAGATGGCACAGCTTGAAGTGCCCATCATCACCACGATCATTGGCGAAGGCGGCTCGGGCGGCGCGCTGGCCATCAGCGTGGGCGACCAGGTGGTGATGCTGCAATACGCCATCTACTCGGTCATCAGCCCCGAAGGCTGCGCTTCGATCCTCTGGAAGACCAGCGACAAGGCCCAGGAGGCGGCCGACGCCCTGGGCATCACGGCGCACCGTCTCAAGGCGCTGGGCCTGGTGGACAAGATCGTCAGCGAACCCGTGGGCGGCGCGCACCGCGATCCCAAGCAGATGGCCGCTTTCTTGAAGCGCGCTCTGGGCGACGCGTTCCGCCAGGTGGCCGACCTCAAGACCAAAGACCTGCTGGATCGCCGCTACGACCGTCTGCAAAGCTATGGCCGCTTCACTGACACCAAAGCCGACAGCCGTTGATTGCCTGGTGATGAAGGCTGCCGCCTTCTTCTCGCCCCTGTGCCATGGCCCCGCAAGGGGCCTTTGCATTGGTGCGGCTGTCTGGTTGTTGCGGGCGGGCGAGGGTATGCCATGACTGTCTCGTTCGACGTGGCCATTGCCGATTTTTCGCCTGCGTTGCCAATGGCGGTGGGGCTGAGTGGTGGCGCCGACTCGACGGCCCTGTTGCTTGCCTGCGCACGCAAATGGCCGGGGCAGGTGCAGGCCATCCATGTGCACCACGGCTTGCAGGCGGCAGCCGATGGTTTCGAGCAGCATTGTGCTGCCCTGTGCCAAAGCCTCAATGTGCCGCTGTGGGTAAAGCGGCTGGACGCCCGCCACACCCCTGGCCAGAGCCCCGAAGACGCTGCCCGGCAGGCGCGATACAAGGCTTTTGAGGCTGTAGCCATTGCCAGTAAAGCGCAAGCAGCTATTAAATCAATAGCAATTGCGCAGCATGCGGACGACCAGGTCGAAACCCTGCTGCTCGCGCTTTCGCGCGGCGCGGGCATTGCCGGGCTGGCCGCCATGCCCGCCCGCTGGGAGCGGGCAGGGGTGGTCTGGCATCGCCCGTTGCTGCAGGTGGCCGGTGCTGATATCCGCAGCTGGCTGCGTTTGCAGGGCCAGCCCTGGGTGGAAGACCCCACCAACACCGACCAGCGCTACACCCGCAACCGCATTCGCGCGCAATTGTTGCCTGCGCTGGAGGCCGCGTTTCCGGCGTTTCGCGACACATTTGCCCGTTCGGCATCCAACGCTGCACAGGCGGCCGAATTGCTGGACGAACTGGCGCAGCAGGACTTGCTGCGGGTTGGCGCACCGCCGCACATCACCGAATTGCAAGGCTTGAGCCGTGCGCGCCAGGCCAACGTGTTGCGCCACTGGTTGCGTGTGGCGCATGCCACCACGCCCTCCGCGGCGCAGCTTGGGGAGTTGCTGAACCAGCTTGCCGCCTGCACCACGCGCGGCCATCGCATTCACATCAAGGTGGGGCGGGGATTCGTGGTGCGATCGGGGCCGCAGCTCGGTTGGTACAATCCCGAGGTTTTGGTCTAACAACGGCACGAAAAACGGCGGCGCACCAAAACAGTGTCCAACCTGCGCTGCGGCTCCAGTTTCGTCACCCCAATATCCAATGGCATTGATCGTTCATAAATACGGCGGCACATCGATGGGCTCTCCCGAGCGCATTCGCAATGTCGCCAAGCGCGTGGCCAAATGGGCACGCGCCGGCCACCAGATGGTGGTGGTTCCGAGCGCCATGAGCGGCGAAACCAACCGCCTGCTCGGCCTGGCCAAAGAGCTGGCGCCCGAGCGCGCCATGCAGTCTTACCATCGCGAACTTGACATGCTCGCCGCCACCGGCGAGCAGGCCTCGTCAGCGTTGCTGGCCATCGCGCTGCAATCCGAAGGAATGGAAGCGGTCAGCTACGCTGGCTGGCAGGTCCCCATCCGCACCGACAGCAGCTACACCAAGGCGCGCATCGAGTCGATCGACGACCAGCGCGTGCGCGCCGACCTGAACGCCGGCAAGGTGGTCATCGTCACCGGCTTTCAGGGCATCGACGGTGAAGGCAACATCACCACGCTGGGCCGCGGTGGCTCGGACACCTCGGCCGTGGCCGTGGCAGCCGCCATGAAAGCCGCCGAATGCCTGATCTACACCGACGTGGATGGCGTTTACACCACCGACCCGCGCGTGGTGCCCGAGGCACGTCGTCTGCATACGGTGAGCTTTGAGGAAATGCTGGAAATGGCCAGTCTGGGCAGCAAGGTGCTGCAGATCCGCTCGGTCGAGTTTGCAGGCAAATACAAGGTGCCCATGCGCGTGCTCTCCAGCTTCACGCCCTGGGACATCGACATCAACGAAGAAGCCAAGTCCGGCACGCTGATCACTTTTGAGGAAGACGAAAAAATGGAACAAGCCGTCGTATCCGGCATCGCTTTCAACCGCGACGAGGCCAAGATTTCGGTGCTGGGCGTGCCCGACAAGCCAGGCATCGCCTACCAGATCCTGGGCGCCGTGGCCGAGGCCAACATTGAAGTCGACGTGATCATCCAGAACGTCAGCAAGGACGGCAAGACCGACTTCAGCTTCACCGTCAATCGCAACGACTACGCGCGTACGGTCGAACTGCTCAATGAAAAAGTGCTGCCGGAGCTGGGTGCACAAGAAGTGGCGGGCGACACCAAGATCTGCAAGGTGAGCATTGTCGGCATCGGCATGCGCAGCCATGTGGGCGTGGCCAGCAAGATGTTCCGCACCTTGAGCGAAGAAGGCATCAACATCCAGATGATTTCCACCTCCGAGATCAAGACCTCGGTGGTCATCGACGAAAAATACATGGAACTGGCCGTGCGCAGCCTGCACAAGGCGTTCGAACTGGACCAGCCGGCGGCCTGAGACTGCCAGAAACGCCTCGAAAATGAGGCATAATAGCTGGATTGGAAACGTGACCGAGTGGCCGAAGGTGCTCCCCTGCTAAGGGAGTATGGGGTGTAGAGCCTCATCGAGGGTTCGAATCCCTCCGTTTCCGCCAAGATGAAGCCTAAGTGATTGAATCACTTAGGCTTTTTTCTTTGGAAAGCCTTGCCAGATTACAACCAGCATCGCCTGATAGTCGAAGCGTTTGGGCTTTTTTTATTGCGTTTTTATCGATGCCGGTGTCCCGGTTTTGTCCCGGAAATTCCCTCATGTTCCGCCAGCATGCTTGAGCTTCGCCCCAGTTTTGTCCCGCTGAACTGCGGGGGGAACTCCGTGGAATGGTTTGACTGGTCGGGGATTCTGTGGCGAAATGATGGTGTCTCAGTGGCTGGCTGATGGCGTTATCCTGATGTGTCGGGGGGATAGCGTGGAGGCAGTTGACGCTGGGATGCTCGCGGGTGGCGCCCCATGTGTTCTGTCACATGGAAAAAGCGCACAAGAACCTGCACCTACCCAAGCGAGGGTGGGTCCTTGTGAAAAACAAGGAGCATTCACCAAGGATCCATGCCCCTTTATTCGCAGGAACACCGCTTTTGCAAGCGGCAGGCAGTCCCGAAGGGTACCTGTTGACGCCGACCGAAAACTGAGCCACTTTTTGGTGTGATGCCGACCTAAAACTGAGCCAGGTGTTTTACCTACCCTGCTGTTTTGTGCAGCAAGGGAGGGCCACGGGCCTGTCGCGCAACACGGTGGCCAAGTGGCTGGACGAGGAGCAGCCGGTCGAGCCCAAGTACCGCCGGGAGGCGGCGAAGGCGACCAAGCTGTCGGCGCACGAGGCGGAGCTCAAGCAAGCCTTGAAGGCCGATGCCAAGCGGCCCAAGAAGGAGCGGCGCACGGCCAAGGCCTTGTTCACGCAGATCAAGGCAGCGGGCTACGAAGGTGGCTACACGCGGGTGACGGACTTCATCCGCAAGTGGCGCCAAGGTGAAGGCCAACAGGCGGCCTGCAAGGCCTTCGTGCCATTGACTTTCGAGCTTGGCGAGGCCTTCCAGTTCGACTGGAGCGAAGACGGCTTGCTGGTGGGCGGGGTGTACTACCGCATGCAGGTCTCGCACATGAAGCTGTGTGCCAGTGGGGCCTTCTGGCTGGTGGCCTACCCCAGCCAAGGCCACGAGATGCTGTTCGATGCGCACACCCGCAGCTTTGCAGCGCTGGGTGGCGTGGCACGCCGTGGCATCTACGACAACATGAAGACGGCGGTCGACAAAGTCAAGAAGGGCAAAGGCCGCGTGGTCAATGCGCGCTTTGCAGCCATGTGCGCGCACTATCTGTTCGACCCTGATTTTTGCAACCGTGCCAGCGGCTGGGAGAAGGGGCGCGTGGAGAAGGATGTGCAAGACAGCCGCCGTCGCATCTGGGTGGAGGCGGGGCAACGGCGCTTTGGCAGCTTTACCGAGCTCAATGCGTGGCTGGGCGAGCGCTGCCGGGCTCTGTGGCGAGAGCTGCGCCACCCGCAGCACAAAGCGTTCAGCATCGCCGAGATGCTGGAGCTGGAGCAAAGCCACCTGATGCCGATGCCGGTGGCCTTTGATGGCTATGTTGAGAACCCGGCCAAGGTGAGCAGCACCTGCCTGGTGACGGTGGCGCGCAACCGCTACTCGGTGCCCTGCGAATGGGCGGGGCAAATGGTCAGCACACACCTGTACCCGGCGCAGATCGTGGTGGTGGCCGGCGATGCTATGGTGGCCACGCACGAGCGCCTGAGCGATCGCAACCAGACCCGCTACGACTGGCAGCATTACGTGCCGCTGATCGAGCGCAAGCCGGGCGCGCTGCGCAACGGCGCGCCCTTTGCAGACCTGCCCGAGCCATTGCAGCGCATGCGCAAAGGCTTGCTGCACCAGGAGGGGGGCGACAGGGTGATGGCGCAGGTACTGGCCGAGGTGCCCAAGCAAGGGCTGGACGCCGTGCTGGTGGCGGTGGAGTTGGCCCTGGAGAGTGCGCCGCCATCGGGGCGGGTGAGCACCGAGCACGTCATCAACGTGCTCGGCCGCCTGCAAGCGCAGCCCCTGCCCGAGACGGTTGCGACCAACCTGCAAGTGAGCCAGACACCCCTGGCCGACACGGCGCGCTATGACAGCCTGCGCGCTGGCAGCGACATGCAGGAGGCCGATCATGCGTGAGCTGGACAAGGAGTTCAAAGAGCTGCGCCTGTACGGCATGGCCGGGGCCTGGGAGGACCTGGTCAAGCAAGGCGGCCACGCCACGCTGGAGAGCTCGCGCTGGCTGCTGGAGCACCTGCTGCAAGCGGAAGTCACGGACAGGGCCATGCGCTCAGTGAGCTACCAGATGCACACGGCGAAGTTCCCCGTGCACCGCGACCTGGCGGGCTTCGACTTCGAATGCTCGCCCGTGGACAAAAAGCTCATCGAGCAGTTGGCCAGCATGGCGTTCACCGAGCAGGCGCACAACGTGGTGCTAGTGGGTGGCCCCGGCACGGGCAAGACGCATCTGGCCACGGCCATCGGCGTGGCGGGCATCACGCGCCATGGCTCACGCGTGCGGTTTTACTCCACGGTGGATCTGGTCAACGCACTGGAGCAGGAGAAGGCCCAAGGCAAGGCAGGCCGCATCGCAGCGAGCTTGCAGCGCATGGACCTGGTCATCCTTGATGAGCTGGGCTACCTGCCCTTCAGCCAGGCAGGCGGCGCCTTGCTGTTCCACCTGCTGAGCAAGCTCTACGAGCAGACCAGCGTGATGATCACCACCAACCTGGACTTCAAGGAATGGTCCAGCGTGTTCGGCGACGCCAAGATGACCACGGCACTGCTGGATCGACTCACGCACCACTGCCACATCGTCGAGACGGGCAACGAGTCCCACAGGTTCATGCACAGCACAGCCGTGGCCAAGAAACGCATCAAGGCACGCGAACAGGCCAAGAAGGCTGAGCCGTTCTGAGCGGTTCAAGGGCAAGCCGCTACGGGCTTCGCCCTGCGCGGCTTGCCCTCAACGGACGACCACCGAGCTCGATCACCAAGGAGACCAAAACCGACCCAAGGCACTACACTTATCCACAGCCGACCTTCACAGGTTGGCCATTAGCCCTGGCTCAAAATTCAATCGGCACGGTGGCTCAATTTTGAATCGGCGCCAACA
>NZ_NCFM01000013.1:0-77024 GCF_002281195.1 Acidovorax sp. 35-64-16
CCCCAAGATGAAAAGCGGCCCCCTCGGGGGGCAGCGACCACACGAAGTGGGGAGCGTGGGGGTAATGTTTCATCGTCGGGCCGCCCCAAGATGAAAAGCTGCCCCCTCGGGGGGGCAGCGACCACACGGAGTGGGGAGCGTGGGGGTTATTTTTCATCGCCGGGCCGCCCCAAGATGAAAAGCGGCCCCCTTGGGGGGCAGCGACCACACGAAGTGGGGAGCGTGGGGGTAATGTTTCATGCCCCGATTATTCCGGCGAAGTGGTATCGCCGGCGCCCAGGGTCTTTTCCATCAGCACGATGTCGCGCCAGGCGCCGAACTTCCAGCCCATCGACCGCAGGGTGCCCACGTCGGTGAAGCCCAGCGCACGGTGCAATCCGATCGAACCGGCGTTGGCCGAATCGCCAATCACGGCCAGCAGCTTGCGCACGCCGGCGGCTTCGGCCTGCAACGCCAGTTCTGCCAGCAGCTTGCGCCCTACGCCCATGCCGCGTGTGCTGTCGGCCACATAAATCGAGTCCTCGGCCGAGAAGCGGTAGGCCGGTCGTGGCTTGAACCAGTTGGCATAGGCAAAGCCCAGAATCTGCCCTTCTTTTTCGGCCACGAGCCAAGGCAGACCGCGCGCCAGCACGTCCGCGCGGCGTGTCGCCATGTCGGCTTCGGTGGGTGGATCGATCTCGAATGTGCCCGTGCCGTGCAGCACATGGTGTTGGTAAATGGCAGTGATGGCGGGAATATCGCTGTCGGTGCTGGGACGAATATTGGGCATGAAAGGGGGAAATGGATATAATCGCGGGCTTTGCAGCGTGTCGCTGGCCGGGTGGCCATGTCGCGTGTCTCAAGCGTTGCGAATATGGTTGCAAATACTGTGGCTCAAGGCAAATGTTGCCGGAGTTCACCACCCGAAGGATAAATCATGGTCGTCATTCGACTTTCCCGCGGCGGCTCCAAAGGTCGTCCTTTCTTCAACATCGTCGTTGCCGACAAGCGCGTGCGCCGTGATGGCCGCTTTATCGAGCGCATCGGTTTCTACAACCCCACCGCCAAGGAAAACGAAGAAGGCCTGCGCATCGTGCAAGACCGTCTGACGTACTGGAAGAGTGTGGGCGCCCAGTCTTCGCCTACGGTGGACCGCCTGATCAAGCAAGCCGCCAAGAAGGCTGCTTAAAGTCCCCCGAAAAGGGCGGGTTCCGTTGGCTTGCCCGGCGGAACCCGCCCTTTTCTTTTTTGCACGAGGTACACCATGGCCGCACCCCTGACGCTCGAACCCGCCGAACTCCCTGCCGATGCTGTTGAGGTCGGGCGCATTGCCGACGCCTGGGGCGTCAAGGGCTGGTTCAAGGTGTTGTCCCACAGTGCCAATGCAGAGGCGTTGTTTGCGGCGAAGCACTGGTATTTGCAGCCCTCCGAGCGCGGGGCCAAGACATTCTCTGGCACGGTGCTGTTGCTGATTCGCCAGTCCAAGGTCCATTCCGACACGGTGGTGGCCTGGGCGCAGGGCATTGATGACCGTGATGCCGCAGAGGCGCTGCGTGGCGCGCGCATCTTTGTGCCCCGTTCGAGCTTTCCTGCTACCACGCAAGACGAGTATTACTGGGTCGATTTGATCGGTCTTCAGGTTGTCAACCGCGAAGGCGTGGCGCTGGGCCAGGTGCAGGAGCTGATGTCCACCGGCCCGCAGACGGTGCTGGTGCTAGCCTATGAGCAGGACGGCAAGTCCCTGGAGCGCATGATTCCGTTCGTCTCGGCATTTGTCGACAAGGTGGATCTGCCCGAGAAACGCATCACGGTTGACTGGCAGCCTGACTACTGACCGGCCTGGCTCCGGCGAGCCGCGCACCATGCGTTTTGACATCATCACCCTGTTCCCGGAGTTGTTTGCGCCGTTTCTGGCCGGCGGCGTAACCCGCCGCGCCTATGCCAGCGGGCAGGTCGATGTGCATCTGTGGAATCCGCGCGACCATGCCGAAGGCAACTACCGTCGCGTGGACGACCGCCCCTTTGGCGGTGGCCCCGGCATGGTGATGCTGGCCGAACCGCTGGCGCGGTGCCTTGCCGCCATCCGAGCCGAACGCGGCAAACCCGAAGACGCCCAGGCGCCGCTGGTCCTTTTTTCGCCCATCGGCGAAACCCTTAACCACGCGGCGGTAGAGCGCTGGTCGGCCAGTGCGGGCGCTGTTTTGTTGTGTGGGCGCTACGAAGGCATCGATCAGCGCTTCATCGACGCCCATGTCGATATGCAGATGAGCCTGGGCGATTTCGTGCTGTCGGGTGGTGAAGTTGCGGCCATGGCCTTGCTGGATGCCGTGGCGCGGCTGCAACCCGGCGTGCTCAACGATGAGGGCAGCCACCAGCTCGACAGCTTCAATCCGGCGCTCGATGGCTTGCTCGATTGCCCCCACTACACCCGCCCCGAGGAATGGGCGGGGCGCCCGGTGCCCGCGCCGCTGATGTCCGGGCACCACGCGCAGATTGAGCGCTGGCGGCGCGATCAGCGCCTGGCCATCACCGCAAAGCACCGGCCCGACCTGATCGATGCTGCGCGCAAGGCGGGGCGCTTGGTACCCGCCGATGAAGCGGTATTGGCCAAGCTCGGCTGAATTGCTATAATCAAAGGCTTTTCGATCCTCTGCCCGGCCGTTTTGACAGGGAGTTCTCCCGCAAAACACTGAGACGTCAATCCCGACGCAGCCATTTTTGGCGCGGACAAGATCGTTGGACACCAAAATGAACCTGATCCAGACCCTGGAAGCGGAAGAAATTGCCCGCTTGAACAAGACCATTCCCGTGTTTGCCCCTGGCGACACGGTCATCGTGAGCGTGAACGTAGTTGAAGGCACGCGCAAGCGCGTGCAGGCCTACGAAGGCGTGGTGATTGCCAAGCGCAATCGCGGCCTGAACAGCGGTTTCACGGTGCGCAAGATTTCCAGCGGCGAAGGCGTGGAGCGCACGTTCCAGACCTACAGCCCCCTGATCGCCAAGATCGAAGTCAAGCGCCGTGGTGACGTGCGCCGCGCCAAGCTGTACTACCTGCGTGAGCGCAGCGGCAAGTCGGCACGTATCAAGGAAAAGCTGCCTTCGCGTGTCAAGGTGGCTGCACCCGTCGCCGCATAAGGCACAGGCAACTTCCCCTGACCGGAGCCGCTACAGCATCTGCCTGTAGCGGCTTTTGTTTTTTGCGGCCCTTGTGCCGTGTGTTCCTGACTTGTCGTGAATCCGTCGCCCATTCCTGCTCCATCGGTCACGCCTGCGTCGCTTTCGACGCTGCCCGATTTTGATCCCCGTGCCGTTCCGGTGGTGGGGGTGGATGCGCATCTGCCCGCTGTTCCGGTACACGCACAGACACCGCAGGCCCTGCGGGCGCGCTTTGCCCACCCACCGCTTTGGACGCCTGAGGTGGTGCTGGAAAAGAAATTCATGAATCGCCAGCCTGCCCACGCCTCCGTGCTGGTGCCTATCGTGCTGCGCGAGCAGCCCATGGTGCTGCTGACGCAGCGGACGGCGCACCTGTCCACCCATTCGGGCCAGGTGGCTTTTCCCGGTGGACGGGCGGACGCGGAAGATGTCTCCACCGCTGACACGGCCTTGCGCGAGGCCGAGGAAGAAGTGGGCCTGGAGCGGCGCTTTGTCGAAGTGCTGGGCGTGCTGCCCACCTATGTCACCGGTTCATCGTTCATCATCACCCCGGTGGTGGCGCTGGTGCAGCCCGACTGCGTGCTGCACCCCAACCCCTACGAAGTGGCCGATGTGTTCGAGGTGCCCCTGGCGTTTTTGCTGAATCCTGCCCACCATCAGCGCCATATGTTCGAGTGGGAGGGTGTGCGCCGCGAGTGGTTCTCCATGCCCTATCAGGATGGCGAAAAGAATCGTTATATCTGGGGTGCCACGGCCGGTATGTTGCGCAATTTTTATCGATTCATGCTGGCGTGATGGCGGGGCGAGCGCTCGTGCGGCCCAAATGCACGCTACGCCAGTATCATTGCCCTCCATGAGTTTCTTTGCCATCCTGTTCGCTCTGCTGATCGAGCAGGCCCGTCCTCTGGCTCGCACCAACCCCATCCACGCGGGGCTCCGCGCGTGGGCCCTTTCAGTCAGCCGCAACTTTGACGCGGGCAAGCCGCACCACGGCTGGGTGGCTTGGGGCCTGGCTGTGCTGGTACCGGCGCTGGTCACCCTCGGAATTCACTGGTTGCTGATGTTGCTGCTGGGATGGCCGTTTGCGGTGGTCTGGAGTGTGGCGGTGCTGTATGTCACCCTGGGGTTTCGCCAGTTCAGCCACCATTTCACCGGCATCCGTGATGCGCTGGAAGAGGGCGATGAAGATCGTGCGCGTGAGCGCCTGGCCCATTGGCAGCAGGTGGATGTCGGCGCGCTGCCGCGCAGCGAGATCGTGCGCCATGTGATCGAATACTCGGTGTTGGCGGCGCACCGGCATGTGTTTGGTGTGCTGGCATGGTTTTCTGTGCTGGCTGCACTGGGCCTGGGGCCTAGTGGTGCGGTGCTGTACCGGCTGGCCGAATTTGTCTCGCGCCACTGGCATCACAGGGAGCGCTCGGGCGCACAACCTGCCAGCCAGTCGTTGCAGCAAGCCTCGGTGCGGGCCTGGACCATCATCGACTGGCTGCCTGCGCGCATGACCGCTTTGAGTTTTGCCGTGGTGGGCAGTTTTGAAGAAGCCATCGAGGGCTGGCGCTTTCATGCGCAGCGCTTTCCCAATGACAACGATGGCGTGGTGCTGGCCGCCACGGCGGGGGCCATCAATGTGCGGCTTGGCGGCGAGGCCCTGCGTGCCCGTGCCGACCTTCAGACACCGCAGGGGCTCGAAATAGAGGCCGACATGGGCGACAGCGACAGCACTCCTGGCCGCGAGCCCGAGGTGGGGCATCTGCGCAGCGTGGTGGGCCTGGTCTGGCGCTCCGTGGTGGTGTGGATGCTGCTGCTGGCGCTGTTGACCTTGGCGCGCCTGCTGGGTTGACCGGATACCCCGGGCCGGGCGGCCAATGTGGGGTGTGGCTCAGTAGCGGGTGTGGCTCAATTCGGCAAACAGGTCGCTGTAAATTTTGTAGCGATTGGCGCTTATTCCATCTGCTCCAGTGCCGTTTTTGAGTGCGGTGAGTACGCCGCAGCCCGGTTCGTGCAGGTGTGAGCAGTTGTAGAACTTGCAGTCGGTGGCGTGGGCCGCAATGTCGGGCATGCACGACGCCAGTTGCATGGGCGCGATGTGCTGCAGGCCAAACTCCTGAAAGCCTGGCGAATCGATCAAGGCAGTGGTGCGGGCGCTGTCCACCCAATACCAGTTGGTGCTGGTGGTGGTGTGCTTGCCCGAGTTCAAAGCCTGTGAGATCTCGCCCGTCAGCACGGTGGCGCCCGGCACCAGCAGGTTGATCAGCGTGCTTTTGCCCGAGCCCGAGGGCCCCAGTACCAAGGTGGTTTTGCCCTGCAGGTGTTGCATTAGCAGGGCGCGGTCCACGTCCCCCGACAGCGACAACGACAGCGGCAGCACGCCATAATGGTGCCCGCCGCCCATGTGGCGGTAAGGCAGCAGGCGCTCCCAAGCGCGGGCAAAGGGCTCTACCAGATCGCTCTTGTTGAGCGCAATCAGGGGCTTGATGCCAGCCGCCTCCGCTGCGATCAGGGCGCGGGCCAGCTGGCTTTCGGAAAACACCGGCTCGGCGGCGATCAGGATCAGGATCTGATCGAGGTTGGCAGCAAAGGACTTGGTGCGGATCTCGTCCTGACGGTAAAACAGGTTGCGTCGCTCCAGCACTTTTTCGATGGTGCCTTCTTCGCCCTGGCCTTTCGGAGGGGCCTGCCACAGCACCCGGTCGCCCACGACGGCCTGGCTCTTCTTGCCGCGCGGATGACAGATGCGGCGCTGACCGTCGGCGGTCTCCACCATGCAGTGGCGCCCGTGTCCGGCCACCACAAATCCTTCCATGAGGGCGCTGCGTTCAGTCATGGGAGTAGGCGGTGGGGTTCATGCCAGCAGGGCGTCGAACCGGGACGCGCAATCGAAGTCGGTGGCAGAGATGCCCTGCACGTCGTGCGTGTTCAGGCGCACCACGCAGCGGTTGAAGTGCACTGACAGGTCCGGGTGGTGGTCTTGTGCGTTGGCCACAAAGGCTACTGCATTCACGAAGGAAATGGTTTCGTAGTAGTTGGCGAAATGGTAGGTTTTCTCGATGGCCACCTGGGCGCCATCACCGCTGAGGGACCAGCCTTCGATCTTGGCCAGGTTTGCTACTATTTCCGTAGCTGTCAGCGCACGTCGGGTATGCGCCGACCAGTCTTTTTTCTTCAGCATTGTGGTCATGGTTGGGCGGACGATGGCATGCGTGCCAGCCGTTCAGTAGCGGGCGGGTGCGAGTAGTAGAACTTCACATACACCGGGTCGGGGGTGAGTGTGGAGGCGTTGTCTTCGTAGAGCTTGAGCAGCGCAGTGGAAAGATCGGCCCCGTTGGTCTGGGCCACTGCATAGGCGTCGGCTTCAAATTCGTGGCGACGCGAAAGCCCTGCAAAAACGGGCGCAATGAACAGCGTGAAAACGGGCACTGCCAGCAGGAACAGCAGCAGGGCCAGCGCATCGTTGGGCACTGGAGGCGCCGCCAGATCAAGGGAAATGTAGGGGCGCACGCCCAGCCCCGTGTAAAACCATACCTGGGTGGAGAGCCAACCGAGCAGGGCAAAGCCGGCCAGGCTCAGGGCAAATAGGCTGGCCACACGCTTGAGGATGTGGCGGTGCTTGAAGTGTCCCAGCTCATGGGCCAGTACGGCTTCTACTTCGCCTGGCGAGAGCTGGCGCAGCAGGGTGTCATAAAAAACCACGCGCTTGGCGGCGCCAAAGCCGGTGAAATAGGCGTTGGCATGGGCGCTGCGGCGGCTGCCATCCATCACGAACAGCCCCTTGGCCGCAAAGCCGCAACGCTGCATCAGCGCCGTGACGCGGGTTTTGATCGATTCGTCTTCGAGTGGCTGGAACTTGTTGAACAGGGGGGCAATGAAGGTGGGGTAGATCACCATCAAAAGCAGGTTGAATGCCATCCACAGGCCCCAGGCCCACAGCCACCACGATGGCCCTGCAGCGCCCATCAGCCAAAGGATCAGCGCCGCAATCGGCAGACCGATGAGGGTGCCCACCAGGGTGGATTTGGCCAGATCCGCCAGCCACAGTGCCAGCGTCATCTTGTTGAAGCCAAAGCGCTGCTCGATCACGAAGGTCTGGTACAGCGTGACCGGCAGGTCGACGGCCGCACTGATGACGACAAACGCTCCCAGCAGTGCCAGTTGCTGCACCATGCCACCGCCCAATGCACCCAAAAGGGCCTGATTCAGGGCGTCGAGCCCGCCCAGCAGCGTCCAGCCCATCAACACAGCGGCGCCCAGCGCCATCTCCAGCAAACTCAAGCGTGCCTTGGTGATGGTGTAGTCGGCGGCCTTTTGGTGGGCTGCCAGTGAAATGCGCGCGGCAAAGGCGTCGGGCACGCTGGATCGGTTCTGGGCCACATGGCGAATCTGGCGTGAAGTCAGCCAGAATTTGAGCAGCAGACCGGCACAAATCGCAGCGGCAAAGGCGATGGTGAGGGCACTGGAGGGCGAAAAAGCGTCGGAGATAGGCATGTGGGCGCGAGTTTAGGCCATCAGCGACAATGCCCGCCATGTCTGAAGCCAACAACCCCGTACCCCCCGTGCTTTCCAAATCGGACCAGAACCTGGTCTGGCTGGACTGCGAAATGACCGGCCTGGAGCCCGATACCGACCGACTGCTGGAAATCGCTGTGATCGTGACAGGCCCCCAGCTGGAGCCACGCATCGAAGGCCCTGTGTTTGCCATTCATCAGGCAGACGAATTGCTGAACAAGATGGACGCCTGGAACAAGGGCACGCACGGCCGCAGCGGCCTGATCGACAAGGTGAAAGCCTCTGCTGTGACCGAGGCCGAGGCCGAGCAACAGATACTGGAATTTCTGGCCCGTTACGTGCCCAAGGGCACCGCGCCCATGTGTGGCAACAGCATTGGACAGGATCGGCGCTTTCTGGTGCGCTACATGCCCAAGCTGGAACGCTTCTTTCACTACCGCAACGTGGATGTGAGCACCCTGAAGGAGCTTGCCAAGCGCTGGAAGCCCGAGGCTTACAGCAGCTTCAAGAAGGCGCAAAAGCACACCGCCCTGGCCGATGTGCATGAAAGCATTGACGAGCTGGCGCACTATCGCAAGCACCTGCTGTCCGTTTGACGCTGGCTGGACGCCCCGTTGCAGTGGCGGATCACAAGCCACCTACAAGGCGGCTTGTGATGAACAGGGTGGGGGGGCTTGCGGGGAAACCCCTATTCATGCGATAATTGCGGGCTGCGCAGGAAACTGTACGCAGATTGTGCATCTCCCCTCACACACCGGGCTTGCCAGCCGGCTGTCTCAGACAGCGCAGGACTGGCGAACAACGCCCACCAGCATCCGCCCAGAGCGCATGCAGGTTTCGTTTGATGGTTGATGTTTTTTAACCATTGACGAAGCCATCGCGGGCTACGCTTGCGACCGTCTTCGTGAGAGAAAAATTCATGACCGACACCACTTTGGTGCAGGGCGATTTCGCGCCTGCAGATACTTCTATTGCTGCCGTTATTGCCGAGCAGTCCACCCTTGACACTTCCATTGAATCCACCAGCGAGGCAGTCACTGCTGAGCCCAATGGTTTCATCGAGCTGGGCCTGGCCCCTGAACTGGTGCAGGCTGTGGCCGATCTGGGCTACACCCAGCCCACCAGCGTGCAGCTCAAGGCCATTCCCTTGGCAATGGGCAGCGATGCTTCCAAGTTCATCGACCTGATGGTTTCCAGCCAGACGGGTAGCGGCAAGACTGCCGCCTTCCTGCTGCCCGTGCTGCATACGCTGATCAACCAGCAAGCCGAAGCCGAAGCCGAAGAGCGCGCCGCCTTCGACCGCGCTGTGGCCGAAGCCGCTGCCCGTGGCGAACCCGCTCCCAAGCGCGCCAAGCGCAAGGACCCCACGAGCTCGCGCAACTTCAAGGCCGCCACCCCCGGCGCCCTGATCCTGTGCCCTACCCGTGAACTGGCACAGCAAGTCGCACACGACGCCATCGATCTGGTCAAGCATTGCCGTGGCCTGCGCGTGGCCAACGTGGTGGGTGGCATGCCTTACCAGTTGCAGATCGCCAAGCTGCAAAATGCCGACCTCGTGGTGGCCACTCCTGGCCGTCTGCTGGATCTGCAGCGCTCGATGCAGATCAAGCTCGACAAGGTGCAGTTTTTGGTTGTCGACGAAGCCGACCGCATGCTCGACCTGGGCTTCTCGGATGACCTGGCCGAGCTGAACCAGCTGACCGCCCAGCGCAAGCAGACCATGATGTTCAGCGCCACGTTTGCGCCCCGCATCCAACAGCTGGCCATGCGCGTGATGCATGACGGTGGTTCGTCGGTGCAGAAGGTCACCATCGATTCTCCGCAAGAGAAGCACGCCAACATCAAGCAGATGCTGTACTGGGCCGACAACGCCCAGCACAAGCGCAAGATGCTCGACCACTGGCTGCGTGACACCACAATCAACCAGGCCATCGTTTTTGCCAGCACCCAGGTGGAGTGCGACGGCCTGGCCAACGACCTGCAGCAGGAAGGCTTCTCGGCCGTTGCCCTGCACGGCGCCCTGAGCCAGGGTTTGCGCAACCGCCGTTTGATGGCGCTGCGCGCTGGCCAGGTGCAGATCCTGGTGGCCACCGATGTGGCGGCACGCGGTATTGACGTACCCACCATTACCCACGTGTTCAACTTCGGCCTGCCCATGAAGGCCGAGGACTACACCCACCGCATTGGCCGTACCGGCCGTGCGGGCCGCGATGGCCTGGCCATCACGTTTGCCGAGTTCCGCGATCGCCGCAAAATCTACGACATTGAGTCGTACAGCCGCCAGCAGTTCAAGGCCGAAGTGATTCCTGGCATGGAGCCCTCGCAGCGCGCGCCGCAGGCACCTCGCGGTGGCGATTTCGGTGGTGGTGGCCGTGGCGCCCCTGGCCGTTCGTTTGACAACCGTGACAACCAGTCGCGCGGCCGCTTCGGTGGTCCCGCACGTGGCGGCAATGACCGTGGTGGCTTCGGCGGTGGTTTTGGCGGCGGCTTTGCTGGTCGTGACAACCGTGGCGCTCCTGCCTCCCGTGGTGAAGGCGGCGGTGGCGGCGGCTTTGCTGGCCGTGACGACCGTGGTGGTGACCGTGGTTTTGCGCCCCGCCGTGATGGCGAGTCGTTTGGCCGCAAGCCTGGGTTTGGCGACGCTGGCCGTGCTGGCTTTGCCCCACGTGGCGATGCTGGCGCACCTCGCGGTGACTTCGCTCCCCGCAAGCCCGCTTTCTCCAAGCCGGCAGGTGCTGGTGGTGGCAAGCCTTTTGTGCCCCATGATGCCCGCAAGCGCCCAGCGCGCCCTGCACGCTGAGTTGTCTGCAGAATTGCTGACGAGTTGAAGAGGGCTGGTTCCGAAAGGGGCCAGCCCTTTTTTTCGTCAGGGGTGGCGGCTGTGGGGCCGCCGCGCACGCTCAGGTCAGCGCGCCCGCCTGTGCATAGCCATAGAGGCGCTCGGGGGGCACCCGCGAAAGCAGGTGTTTGTCGTCTGCTGCGAGGCCGGTGATGGCATGGGCAGGGTCTGCGGTGTTGCGATGCAGGGTGGTGGTGACGCTGCGGCCCTGTGCGTCGGTGACGGCGGCCACCAAAGGTGTGCGAGCTTCTGTGCCACGGCGCATTACCACGCCCAGCTCACCAGAGGCGAGTTTCACCAGGTTGCCCGGCGGGTAGATGCCCAGTACCTTGATGATGGCGGACGACATCGCTCCCCCTTTGTCGTCCCGAAACATCTGGCGGGCGGCATCCTGGACAATCATGGGTGCGCGGATTGCCCGGGGGCTGATGCGTGCCATGAAAATATCGGCCATGCGCAGCATCTGGGCCAATTCATCGATTTGCGTCAAGCCCCTGGGGTAGCCGCTGCCATTACCCTGTTCATGGTGTTGGCGAATGGCCTCCAGCCATGCGGCGTCGGTGATGCCTGCCTTGGCGAGCAATGCGGCACTATCGATGGGATGTGTGCGCAGTTGGGTGCGTTGCCGGTCCAGCACGGGATAGTCCTGGCTCGCCATCTGACCCTGCAAGTCGGCAATGCTGGCATTCATGGTGAGGGCGGCCAGCGTGATGAGGCGAACACGTGCGGCGGTCCACTCCATGCGCCGCGCCATCAGGATGCACAGCAGAGCGGTGTAGACGCTGTGGCTGTAACCATACCGCAGGTGCCTGGCCTGGTCCTGGCGGACCGCCAGGAAGATGGCGATATCGGCATCCAGGTCGGCCAACGTGATCAACTCCTGCGCCAGTTTTTCTATGTTGGCGGGGAATTCCGGCGCATGCGGCAACTCGTGCACCAGTGTTTCCAGGGTGTCGACGGTATCGGCCCAGCGCGTGTAAATACTTTTTACCGGCCCTGACTTGGGGACATAAAGGGCTTCTACTGCCCGCTTTTCCTCCAGGTCGACGTAGATGCCACGCTCAAGCAAGGCCTGCATCTGGGCCTCGCTGCTGACGATGTGCCCCCGTGCGAGAAGCAGGGCGCAATCGTGGTTGCGAACGTTCCACGGCAGCGCAACATCCATCTGGATCTCGGACTCCACCAGTTTCAATAGTTGCATGGCCAAACCTTGGTTGATCGCATTGTTTGGGTCGTGAATCCTTTGCGGGGGTGGGGCGCCTCTGGACGATTGTTGCAGAGTGGCTGACGATTGAACATACCTGTGAGTCAGCCTGGCTCAGAGGTGCGTCCGATTTCGGGCCAGCGATGGTGCAGGTAGAACCAGGCCAGCATGCCGATGCCCATCATCAACAGCGATGCCACCGCCAGCCACAACGTGGAGTGCATCACGAGCGGCGCCACCACACCGGCCACCACCCCGTTGGCGGTGGACCCCACAAACGCCTGCAAAGACGATGCCATGCCGCGCCGTTGCGGGTAAAGGTCCAGTACCAGCAAGGTCACCACCGGCACCATCAACGCCCAGCCAAACGCAAACACGGCGATGGGAAAGAGCGCCCAGCTTGCGTGTGCAGTGAAAACAGCATTCGCGATCACGTTGACAACCGCAACAACGCACATGATGACAAAGCCATGCTGAATCTGCCGCTTGGGCGCAACCCGCCCCGCCAACCGGCCGCTCAGCCATGCTCCACCCATGATGCCGCAGATGGTCAGGCCAAAGAACCAGAAAAACTGCGTGGGTGCGAGCCCCAGGTGGTCGCTCAGAAAGGCAGGGGCTGAAAGCACATACAGGAACATGCCATTGAACGGCACCCCGCTGGCGAGGGCCAGCAGCAGGAAGCGCGGGCTGGAGCCGAGTTGCCAATAGCCCCGCATCAGGTGTGGAACATTGAAGGGCTGGCGGTGGTCCGCATGCAGGGTTTCGGGCAGGAACCGCAGGTTGGCGACCCAGAGCGCAACCCCCACCAGGGTCAGGAACCAGAAAATGCTGTGCCAGCCAAGATGCACAAACAGCCAGCCACCCACGATGGGGGCAATGGCCGGCGCGACACCAAAGTAGATGGTGACCTGGCTCATGACCCTCTGTGCCTGGGCGGGTGGGAACATGTCGCGGATCACCGCACGAGACACCACAATGCCAGCGCCGGTTGACAGACCTTGCAAGGCGCGAAAAAGCACCAGTTGTTCAATGCTCTGCGAGAGCGCACACCCGGCCGATGCAATGGTGAACATTGCAATGCCGGCCAACACCACGGGTCTGCGGCCAAAGCTGTCTGCCAGCGCGCCATGAAAGAGATTCATGAAGGCAAAGCCGAACAGATACGCAGAGAGCGTCTGCTGCATCTGCACCGGCGTGGCGCCCAAGGCCGAGGCAATGCCCGAGAACGCCGGAAGGTATGTGTCGATCGAAAAAGGCCCCAGCATGCCCAGCAAGGCCAGCAGCACCGCCAGTGCCCAACGGGGTGCACGCCATAGCAGGTGGGCTTGTGGATTCATGAAGGAGGTTGAATGTGCAGGATGAATGGAAGTTACCCGCATCAGCGGGAGTGACGATTGCGTTGTCCAGCGCACGGGTCGGATCCATTATCGGCGAGCACTTTGATCCGGGCTTTGGGCGCAGCTCTGAGCGTTGAGTGCTGCGCCTGCGCCTCGTATGTGGGAGCGGCCGGGCAGGCAGGCGCTGCAAATGAAAAAACCCCGCCATCTTGAAGACAGCGGGGTTTTGCAGTTTGGTGGGTCCTGAGTGACTCGAACACTCGACCTACGGATTAAGAGTCGGAGTAAATATATATTTGGCCGTGTTGATTGGTGCTGATAGAATCAATATAAATCAACAACTTACGGCTGATGTACTGGGTAAGAACACAGCATAAGCGTTGATTGATATTCCCCAAAATATGGGGTTTTTGGCTACATGGTGGCTACATGGTGGCTACATGGATTGCCCGTGTAGCCAAACCGACCGGAGCAATCAGCATGGCACGACCGAAGAAAAGCGAAGCCCCCGACCTGGCCGACCGGGTGAACCTGACCGCCGGGGCTATCGACCGCCTGGCCTGCCCCGCTGGCAAGCAACAGGCATTCATGCGAGACAGCGAAGCGCCCGGCCTGCGTGTACGTGTAACCGCTGCTGGTGCGAAGTCTTTTGTCTATGAGGCCAAGCTAGACCGGCAAACCATCCGCCGCACCATTGGGGACGTGAAGCTGTGGAGCATTGAACAGGCCCGCACCGAAGCCCGCCGCCTTGCCGTGGTGCTGGATAACGGGCAAGACCCCCGAGAGATAGAGCGCCAGCAACAGGCAGACAAGGCCGCAGCGAAGGCCGCCGCCGCCGTCCAAGCCGTTACCGTGGGTGAGGTGTGGGCCCTGTACCTTGAGGCCCGCCGCCCGCACTGGGGAGCACGACACCATGCCGACCATGTGAAGCTGGTTCAGGCCGGTGGCGAGGTTTCCAAGCGTGGCACCCGTGGCCGTGGTGTGACTGTGGCCGGGCCGTTGCATCCGCTGATGGGGCTTGCACTGCGTGACCTGACCGCGCCTGTTATCGAGGCATGGGCAGCACGCGAAGCGCAGACCCGCCCAACATCCGCCCGGCTGGCATGGCGCTGCCTGAAAGCCTTTTTGAGCTGGTGCGCAGAACAGCCGGAATATGCGCCAGCGATGCCCAGCGTGAACCCTGCCAAGACCAAGAAGGCCCGCGAGGCATTGGGCAAGGCCGGGGTGAAGCAGGATGCGCTGCTGAAAGAACAGCTACCTGCGTGGTTTGCCGCCGTGCAACAGATTCAAAACCCCATTGCAGCCGCCTACCTGCAAGTGCTGGTGCTGACTGGTGCAAGGCCGGGCGAGGTGCTGGGGCTGCGCTGGGAGGATGTCAACACCAAGTGGAAGGGGTTGACCATCCGGGATAAGGTGGAAGGGGAGCGAGTCATACCCCTGACGCCCTATGTGTCGCACCTGCTGCACTCGCTGCCGCGCCGCAGTGACTGGGTGTTTCCCAGCACCGCACGGGGCAAGGACACCGAAGGGCAGACCCTGAGCATCCCAAGAGCCCCGCATACTGCCGCCTGTGCTGTGGCTGGTATCGAGGGGCTAACTCTGCATGGCCTGCGCCGCAGTTTCAAGAGCCTGACGGAGTGGCTCGAAATTCCCGCCGGTGTGGTGGCTCAAATCATGGGCCACAAGCCCAGTGCAACCGCTGAAAAGCACTACACCGTGCGCCCGCTAGACCTGCTGCGCGTACACCATGAGCGCATAGAGGCGTGGATTTTGGAACAGGCCGGGATTGTGTTTGATGCCAAGGCCGCGCCCGGTGCGCTGCGTGTGGTGGCCGTCTGAAATAACGCAACTACAAATAATCCTTGCAATCTAAATAAACGTAGCTACACTAAACCATGAATGTGACGTTCGACCCGGCCAAAGATGCCGCCAATCTGGCAAAGCATGGGTTTTCATTGTTGGATGCCGTGGGCTTCGAATGGGAAACCGCCGTGGTGTGGCCCGACACGCGCCGGGACTATGGCGAGCCCCGCATGGTGGCGCTGGGCTATATCGGCCTGCGCATCATGTACGTGGTGTATGTTGACCGCCCGCCAGAGCAACCGACCGAGCGCCGCGTTATCAGTTTGAGAAAAGCCAACACGCGAGAGGTGAAGCGCTATGCCGAAACTTAAAACCGGAACCATCCAGCCGACGCCTGCCGAGGATGCAGCCATTACCGCCGCTGCGCTGGCAGACCCTGACGCTGCGCCCTTCACAGACACCGAATGGGAGCAGGTCAAGCCGTTGGCACGCCGTGGCCGCCCGCTGGGTAGTGGCACAAAGGCCCAGGTCACTCTGCGCCTGGATGTAGAGGTGCTGGAGAAGTTCAAGGCCTCGGGCGATGGCTGGCAAACCCGCATCAATGAGGCCCTGAAAAGCTGGGTGCGGGCGCACGCCTGACCGTTTCGCCCCAGCTAGGCCCGCTTCGAAACCGGGCCGAAAAGCGGGACACCTTCACCCGCCTGCTGGGGCTCCTTTTGAAGGCTGCACTTGAAGGGGTGCTATGAGCGAACAAGAACAAACACCGATTTTTAAGGTGCCAGTCGTCCCGCTTTGCGTTGATGCCGACTTGCTGGCGCTGCCGCCTGATACATGGGTGCACATTCGTAATGTGTCATGTGCTGATATGGGCTCTGGCTCGTCCAAGGCTGCTGACGCCATTGCAGACATTCAGCGCACGATGGCCCGTCAAGCAAAAGGCAACTTCACTATGCCAGAGGTAGCGGACGTTTTGGCCGCTGCAAACAGCTTTGATGCGTACAGGTTTCTGACAAACGAAATGCACCCTGCCGCCCGTGCTGGCGCTCTGACTTTGACTAACCCCGAGTTCGGCGGGCCGCTGGTGGGCCGTGACTGCATGGTGTTTCACGATTGGGTTACGCCTGCCAATCTTGACGCATGGCTAGAGCGCGCCGGTTTTCCTTTTCGGTGGCCGTTGAACCCTGAGCCCCAGGCCGCAGCGCCCGCGCCCGTGGTGGCTGGCAGTGCGGAACAACGGCAAGCGCGCCGCTGGCAAATGTGCCTTGATGCTGGCTTGTCTATGCCGCAAGACACCTACGCGCAATTGCCGCGTGGAATCAAGGAAATCGCAAAAGCCGAGAACATTACACGGCAGGCCCTGGCGCAAGACCTGAGCGCGCATAGAGAGCGCCTTTACGGCAGGTAGTCGGCAAGCGAACGGCAGGCGCTTACCTGCCGACATATGCGAATACTTGGAAACCGTCATCAATCAATGCCCGCACTGGGCAGAAAGACGGTAACCAATGCAAGCGACCCTACACAGCGCAGACACCCGCCGCGCTGTATCTGAGCCCCAAGAGTTCCCCCCGCTGGAACTGGTGAACCGCCCCGCAGTGGACACCGCCGCCGCTGCCCACTACCTGAACCGCCGCCCGCAGACTTTGAGGGGCTGGGCCTGCATGGAAAACGGGCCGCTGCGCCCGCGCCGCATCATGGGCCGTCTGGCCTGGAGCGTGGCAGAGATTCGCGCCGTGCTGGGGGTGGCTTAAATGGCCGCCGCTATCAATCGCCTGATGCTGGCGCTGTGGTGCGCTGCCCCGTCCCGCTGGTTTCGCAAGGGGGGCCGCTAATGAACGCCGCCCCAATGAAAAAGCCCCAGACCGTTGCAGCGGACAAGGGGCTTTCCAAAGAGCACACATCGAAGTTTATCGGAACCGATAACCCCCGTCACCTGCGTGCAATCGCCGCACTGCTGCGCCGCCCGATGCCGCGCGAGAACTTGGACACCGAAGCGGGTTGCAGCAATGGGCCGGAACTGGTGGCAGAGCTTCGCCGCCGTGGCCTGGAGGTGCCATGCAAGCGCATCAACTTTGTTGACCGTGACGGGTTTATCTGCCGCCCTGGCGTGTATCTGCTGACCGATGGCGACCGCCGCAAGCTGCATCAATGGATGGCAAAGCGCCAGAAAAAGGGGGGCGCATGAAAGCAATTCAAATCGAGTGCAGCAACTATGAGTGGTGGGGCGACCGCTGGGGCAGTGCAATGCCCTATTCCCTTGATGCTTGCACCATACCGGACGGGCACCAATTGCCGAACGCGCCCGTTACCGTTTACGTGTTGACGCCTGACCCGCTGGAGGCCGCGCAACTGCTGCGCCTGCTGGCTGCGAAGCTGGAGAGAGAGCCCCAGCTATTGAAGCCACTGAACGAGCCGGGCAACAGTCCGAACAACCCCGCCGAAGCGGACGATGGGGGGGTGCCGTTTTGATGCACGACACCGCAAAAGCAATCGACGCACTGCACAGCATCCCCCCCGACTTGCCCCGCGATGAATGGGTGAAGGTGGGCATGGCTGCACAAGCTGCTGGCCTTGACTTCGATACGTTCAACGAATGGAGCGCCGGGGCTGGCAACTACAGCGAACGCGACGCCCGCGATACGTGGCGCAGTTTCAAGCCGGGCAAGGGTATTGGCCCTGGAACCCTTTACCGCGTGGGCGCTGAACATGGGTGGCGCATGGGCGAAGGCAAGCCCCAGCAACGCCAGCAACAAGCCCCCAGGAAGGCCGCAGAGCCGCAGCGCAAGCCCGCCCCAGGCATGAGCCCTGCCGAGGTGTGGGAACGCTGCGATGCTGCAACCGCTGCACATGGCTACATCGTGGCAAAAGCTGCCGCCGGGGTGCCATTGGATGCCTTGCGCGTGGTGCCCGGTGGCGACGCCCTGCGCATTCAAGGGCAGAGCATGGCCGGGGCTTTGGTGGTGCCTGCCTATGGCCCGCAAGGGCTGCAAAGCCTGCAACTGATACCGCCGCCCGGTGCCGGTAAAAAAATGAACCTGCCCGGTGCGCCGATGGCCGGGGCGAGCTTCACCGTGGGCGATGTGGTGCCGGGTGCGCCGCTGTATCTGTGCGAGGGTATCGGGCAAGCATGGGCCTGCTGGCAAGCAACGGGCAATGCTGCCGTGGTGTGCTTTGGCTGGGGCAACGTGGCCCGCGTGGCTGCCGACCAGCGCCAGCGTGACGCATCCGCCCGGCTGGTGCTGGTGCCTGATGTGGGCAAGGAAGAAAGCGCCGCAGAGATTGCCCAGACGCTGCAATGCGCCGTGGCCTACATGCCCCAGGGCGAGGTGCAGAACTTCGACGCAAACGACCTTGCGCAGCGTGACGGGCACGATGTATTGGCCGGGCTGCTGGAGGCAGCGACAGAGCCGCCCAAGCCTGAGCCCCGTTACAAGCTGCTGGGGGGCGATGAGCTGCGCAACCTGCCCCCGCTGGCGTGGCGTGTGCGTGGTGTGCTGCCTGCCGTGGGGCTTGCTGCGCTGTATGGCCCTAGCGCATCCGGTAAATCATTCCTGGCCTTTGACATGGCCGCCGCCATTGCCGAGGGGCAACGCTGGTTTGATTGCCGGGTGGAAGCCGCGCCCGTTGTGTATGCCGCGCTGGAGGGTGAAGCCGGGTTCAAGCTGCGCGCCCAGGCATGGGAGACCAGCCGGGGCCGTGCATTGCCTGACGGCCTGCGCATGATGCTGCAACCGTTCAAGCTGACCGACGGGCAGGACGTGCTAGACCTTGCCGCCGTGGTGCCTGCTGGCGCTGTGGTGGTGGTGGACACCTTGAACCGCGCCGCGCCCACTGCCGACGAAAACAGTTCACGCGACATGGGCGAGATTCTGGAGGCTGCAAAGACCCTGCAAACCCTGACCGGTGGGCTGGTGGTGCTGGTTCACCACACGGGCAAGAATGCCGCCGCTGGCCTGCGTGGGCACAGTTCGCTATTCGCTGCAATGGATGCCGCAATCGAAGTTTCACGCGAAGGCGACCGCCGGGAATGGAAGGTGGCGAAAAGCAAGGACGGGCAGGACGGAACCGCGCACCAATTCAAGCTGCAAGTAGAGGCGCTGGGAGTGGAGGAAACCGGCGAGGCCATTACATCGTGCGTGGTGGTGCGTGATACCGCCCTAGACGAAGTGCGAGCCGTGAAGCTGCCCCAGGGTGGCAATCAACGGGTGATTCTTGATGCCCTGCGTGACCTGCTGCAAAAGGCCGGGCCATTCAATACGCCGGGTGCGCCTGCATCCTGCCCGCCGGGCCGCCCTGCTGTGGAATTGGAGGTGGTGCTACCCCGCCTTGCCGAACGTCTGACAGTGGCACCAGACCGCAAAACAGAACGCGCCAGAGATGGAATTACCGGGCTGGTTTCGCGTGGTGTGGTGGGGTGTGACAAGGGGTGGATATGGCTTGCTTGATACCCCGAAATTCCCCGTTTTTCCCCGTTTCGGGGATTCCCAGGCCCGAAAATCCCCGCCCCCCCTATAAGGGGGGAGGATTCCGGGGAGAAATTCCGGGGAAGGGGGCGTGCAATGAATGCTGACCTTTTCGGCCTGGAACAACAGACACCCCGAGCCAACCGCCGCCCCGAAGCTGCCGCCCTGGTGGAAGTATTGAAGGCGCTGAGAACGCATCCCGCCGTGGCGTGGTGTGAGCGCATGAATACCGGGGCTGCAAAGGTGGAAGGCCGCTTTATCCGCTTTGGGTTCAAGGGCTGCCCCGATGTGCTGGGGCAATTGAAGGATGGCCGCTTGCTGGGTGTGGAAGTGAAAGCCCAGGCCGGACGCCTGCGCCCCGAGCAAGCCCTATTCCTAGAGCGCATCCGCGGCGCTGGTGGCGTTGCCTTTGTGGCGCGTGACTGCCGCGATGTGCGCGAACAACTCAACAACTGAAAAAGCACAAAAGGAACACCGATGGCGACAAGAAGAAAACCGCCCGCCGCTGCATGGAAGCCGGGCCAGTCTGGAAACCCCAAAGGCCGCCCGGCTGGCACGGGTGAAGT
Source organism: Acidovorax sp. 35-64-16 (assembly GCF_002281195.1). Lineage (NCBI taxonomy): Bacteria > Pseudomonadati > Pseudomonadota > Betaproteobacteria > Burkholderiales > Comamonadaceae > Acidovorax > Acidovorax sp. 35-64-16. Next base: position 19,848 of record NZ_NCFM01000013.1, read on the forward strand.
GGCAAAGCTGCGCGCCGCCATTGCAGGCAACGTGCCCGCAATTCTGGAGAGCCTGACCACTGCCGCCCTGGCTGGTGATGTGCAAGCCGCCCGCCTGCTGCTGGAACGTGCATTGCCGCCCATCAAGCCCGTGGAGGCCACGCAAGCCCTGAGCCTGCCCGATGGCACCCTGACCGACCAAGGGCGCGCCGTGCTGGCATCCGTGGCCGCTGGAGAGCTTGCACCCGGACAAGGGGCCGCCCTGCTGGGTGCCATTGGTACGCTGGCCCGTGTGGCTGAGATTGATGAACTGGCGCGCCGTATCGATGTGCTGGAGGAAAAGAATGCAAAGCCTTGAAAAGAGAATTGCCGAACTGGAAAAGGGGGTTTCGATGGATGAAGGGCCTACGACCATCGTTATTCAACCCCTGAGTCGTGGAAACCTTGATGAAGAACTACAGGAACTGCATGACCAGAATGGAAGCCAGCGATGGACGCGCCAGCCTGGAGAGACTGAGCAAGAGCTAATAGACCGGGCATCCCGCGAGGTGACGCGCAACAGGCCGGGCTGTGCTTTGCTGATGGCTGGCAAGTGAAGCCTGACCGCACCCCACCCGAACAGACCCAGCCTAACCCGCTGCTGCAAAAACCATAGTGCAGCATCATTTTCAAAAGCTATCAGGCACATTTTTTGCGGGTTGCATATTCCATGCCATGCGTTTTTGATAGCTTGCATCAATCAAACTGCAATCAAAGACCTGCCGCCCCAGTAATTCGCACCGTGGGGCTTTTGGGTGCTGGCGCATGGCTATCTGTCAACCGCTGACAGATAGCGCAACCCGCACCGCAGAGCGCAACGACAAGGCCAGATAGCAAGCTCTTGCCCGTGGGCCTGGTGGCGCAGCGCTGCATCCCCACTACCCCGAAGCCCCCGCCGTGGGGCTTTTCTTTTGCCTGGCGCTGGGTGGCTACATGCTGGCTACACGGTGCAAAACCCTGTACCGCTGGCTACATGGTGGCTACATGAGCCGGAACGAAGCCAAAAACAAAAAACCCTGCTACCGGTTTGATAGCAGGGTTTCGTGTGCCCATGCGGGCTAGCTTGGTGGGTCCTGAGTGACTCGAACACTCGACCTACGGATTAAGAGTCCGCTGCTCTACCAACTGAGCTAAGAACCCAAACTTTTTAATCTGCCAGCATTGCTGCTGAGCCTTGAATTATGCACCAAAAATTCTGGCGTTGGCAAGCTGGTACAAAAATTATTGCATGGCGTTGCGGCTGGCCAGCTCGACAAACAGGCCGCTGTGGTCCAGCTGGCCCAGTCCGTGTTCGACGCCATCTTTGTACAGCGCTTCGAAAAGCGCCGTGATGGGGGCATCAAAGCCGATTTCCTGGGCGGTGATCAGGGCGTTGTCGAGATCCTTGAGTTGAACCGTCATGCGGCCACGTGGAGCGAAGTCGCGGTCCACCATGCGCTGACCATGCAGTTGAAGAATCCGGCTGTCAGCAAAGCCGCCGCTGATGGCCTCTCGCACCTTGGCCATGTCGGCGCCGCCTTTGGCGGCAAAGAGCAGTGCCTCTGCCACCGCGCCAATGGTGATGCCCACGATCATTTGATTGGCCAGCTTGGCCAGCTGGCCCGCGCCGTGGGGGCCGACATGGGTGGCGCGTCCAAAGATGGCAAAGATGGGCTGTGCGCGCGCAAACTCCTGCGGCCGGCCGCCTGCCATGATGGCCAGGGTGCCGTTTTCGGCGCCCACCGTGCCGCCGGAGACCGGCGCATCCAGGTGGGTCAGCCCCATTTCCTCCAGGCGAGTCGCGTGGTCGCGGGCTTCCCGGGGTTGTATCGAGGCCATGTCGATAAACAGGGCGCCTGCACGCATGGCTTGCGCCGTGCCCAGCCCGAAAAGCACCTGGTCCACCACCGAGCCGTTCTCCAGAAGGCTGATGACAAAGTCGGCATCGCGCACGGCGTCTGTGGGTGTGTTGTGCACCGTGGCGCCAGCGGACGCCAGTGGATCGGCCTTGGCGCGGGTGCGGTTCCAGGCGTGTACCTGGTGGCCTGCCGCGCACAGGCGTCGGGCCATGGGCAATCCCATCATGCCGATACCGAGGACGGCAACGCGAAGCGGCGGGGTGGTGGTCATGGGCGCATCCTTGGAAGCTGTTTTGTCTGCCGCCATCATGGGCTTTTTCACTGCCACTCCCTGTCAGCGAGCTTGCAGTGTGCTGAATATGCCGGGATGATGGCACGCACAAGGAGACGCGCCATGAACTTCCCCCACCACGATCCGGCCTGGCTGGAGCGTATGTACAACAACCGGGCCTTGGTGCCGGACCACGTGGATTATCTGCAGCGCTGGGCCGACGCGTCTGCCCTGGCGCGCACCAGTGGGGCGTGCGCGCTGGACATTGCCTACGGCAGCGGCACTGGTGAGGCGCTCGACATCTTTGCGCCCCACGTGCCGGGCCGCTCGCCGGCCCCGGTGCTGGTTTTCATCCACGGGGGGTACTGGCGCGCACTCGACAAGTCTGAGCATTCCTTTCTGGCGCCTGCGTTCACACGCGAGGGAGTCTGCGTGGTGATGGTGAACTATGCGCTGTGCCCCGGCACGCCCCAGGCTCCCGTCACGGTGCCCCAGATCGTGCGCCAGGTCGAGAGGGCGCTGGGCTGGGTGTGGGGCAACATTGAGCGCCATGGAGGTGACCCTGGCCGCATCACGGTGGCAGGCCATTCCGCAGGTGGGCAACTGGCGGCCATGCTGCTGACAAGCGTGTGGCCGCTGCTGGGCGACGGATGGCCGGACGGGCTGGTGCGCAACGCGCTTTCGATCTCGGGGATTCACGACCTGGAGCCCATCATGCACACCCCATTTTTGCAGTCGGTGCTGCACCTGACCGCGCAGCATGTGCTGCAAGCCAGCCCGGCGAGGTTGCAGGCGCCCAGCCAGGGCATTGTGTACAGCGCGGTCGGTGGCGACGAAAGCGCCGAGTTCCTGCGGCAGGCCCGGCTGCTGCAGGACGCCTGGGGCTCACGCGCCGTGCCGCGCCACCAGGTGCTGGCCGGGCTGAACCATTTCAGTATTCTCGATGCGCTGGCACAGCCCGGGCATGACCTACACCACATGGCCCTGAACCTGCTGCGGGCCTGAACACGCGCCCGCAGCCCGATGGGTGGCCTACATCAGCAGGTGTTCGCCCGCGTTGTCGCCGCCCAGAATCACGTAGTTGACCTTGCGCACGTCCATCAGCCGGGTGCCGCCCGCGTAGCTGATGGAGCTTTGCACGTCCTGTTCCATCTCGATGAGTGTGTCGGCAAGTTTGCCCTTGATGGGCTCGAGAATGCGCTTGCCTTCCACATGCTTGTATTCGCCCTTGTTGAAGTCGCTGGCCGAGCCGTAGTACTCCTTGAACAGTTCTCCATCCACTTCCACGGTCTTGCCGGGAGACTCTTCGTGGCCCGCAAACAGCGAGCCGATCATCACCATGCTGGCGCCAAAGCGGATGCTCTTGGCGATGTCGCCATGGCTGCGGATGCCGCCGTCGGCAATGATGGGCTTGGTGGCCACGCGCGCGCACCACTTGAGCGCACTGAGCTGCCAGCCGCCCGTGCCAAAGCCGGTTTTGAGTTTGGTGATGCACACCTTGCCTGGCCCCACGCCCACTTTGGTGGCGTCGGCGCCCCAGTTTTCCAGGTCGATGATGGCCTCGGGCGTGGCCACGTTGCCAGCAATCACAAAGGCCTTGGGCAGGTGCTGCTTGAGGTAAGCGATCATGGCCTTCACGCTGTCGGCATGGCCGTGGGCGATGTCGATGGTGATGTACTCGGGGCACAGGCCCTCGGCCACCAGCTGGTCCACGGTGGCGTAGTCGGGCGGTTTCACGCCCAGCGAGACCGAGGCATAGCAACCCTTGGCGTGCATGTCGCGCACGAACTGCAGGTTGTCCAGGTCAAAGCGGTGCATGACATAAAAGTAGCCGTTTTGCGCCATCCAGGTGCATATGCTTTCGTCCACCACCGTCTTCATGTTGGCGGGCACCACCGGGATGCGAAAGCTGCGCCCGCCCAGTTCTACGCTGGCGTCGCATTCCGAGCGGCTTTCCACGCGGCACTTGCGGGGCAGCAGCAAAACATTGTCGTAGTCGAAGATTTCCATGAGATTCCAAGCTCCATCAAGGGACGCAGCCAAACAATTTTGACTGCGGTGGGCGCTTGGCCTGGCGACCGGTTGTGTGGGCGGGGCCGTGGTGGCCGCTCCGAACCCTGCTGAGCGCAGGCACAAAAAAACCGGACGTCAAGAAACTTGGGCCCGGTGATTGATTCTACCCGCGCGCGGCTTTGCCGGAATGCCCCTGCCTGCTGCCGGGCTGTGCCGGTCGTCGCAATGCGCCGCAGCCACGGCGGGGCGCTGCGCCTCGGGCCCCATCCCACCGCAGCACACACGCCAGTGGGCCGGACGGGCGCCCTGGGCAATGCGCACAGGGTTTGTTCGCAAGTGGTAGAAGTGCTCTGCTTTATATAGCTGCAAGCGCTTATTGCATAAGCGCTAGAGCCTGTTTTTGCTAATACTTTTATCGCAAGGTGACCGTGATCATTCGATCTGTCCAGCACGCATGATCACACCCCGTTGGGGGCCGATGCCAGCGCCCAGGCCATTCGCAGGGGCCCTACTGGCCCTGCGGCTATACCCAGCGGTGGGGTGCTTTCTACAATGGCTGCATGTTTCCACAAGACCCGTTTTCGGGTGCACCAGAAGCCCTGGTGCCCCCACACGCCGGTGCTGCCTCGGCAGCATCGCCCCTTCTGGCCAATCTGAACGACGAGCAACTGGCCGCCGTCACCCTGCCTGCGGGCCACGCGCTCATCCTGGCTGGCGCCGGCTCGGGCAAGACGCGCGTGCTCACCACGCGTATCGCCTGGCTGCTGCAAAACGGCTATGCCACGCCCGGCGGCATTCTGGCCGTCACCTTTACCAACAAGGCAGCCAAGGAAATGGTGGCCCGCCTGTCGGCCATGCTGCCCGTCAGCGTGCGCGGCATGTGGATTGGCACTTTTCACGGCCTGTGCAACCGCCTTTTACGCGCGCACCACAAGGCGGCAGGCCTGGCGCAGTCGTTCCAGATCCTCGACACGCAAGACCAGCTCTCGGCCATCAAGCGCCTGTGCAAGCAGCACAACGTGGACGACGAGCGTTTTCCGCCCAAGCAGCTGGCCTACTTCATTGCCCACTGCAAGGAAGAAGGCATGCGCCCCGGCGACGTGCCCACGCATGACAGCGATGCGCGCAAGAAGGTCGAGATCTACCAGCTGTACGAAGAGCAGTGCCAGCGCGAAGGCGTGGTGGACTTTGGCGAGCTGATGCTGCGCTCTTACGAATTGCTGCGCGACAACGACCCCATCCGCGAGCACTACCAGCGCCGGTTTCAGCACATGCTGGTCGATGAGTTTCAGGACACCAACAAGCTGCAGTACGCCTGGCTCAAGCAGCTGGCGGGCAACGAGGTGGGCGGGCGTTTTGAGGCGCGCGGCAGCGTGATTGCCGTGGGCGATGACGACCAAAGCATCTATGCGTTTCGCGGCGCGCGCGTGGGCAACATGGCCGACTTTGTGCGCGAATTTGATGTGCAGCGCCAGATCAAGCTCGAGCAAAACTACCGCAGCTACAGCAACATTCTCGACTCGGCCAACGCCCTCATCAGCCACAACAGCCGCCGCCTGGGCAAAAACCTGCGCACCACGCAGGGCGCGGGCGAGCCGGTGCGCGTGTACGAGGCCAGCTCCGACCTGGCCGAGGCGCAGTGGATGGTGGATGAGATCAAGCAGCTGGTAAAGAGCGATGGTTTCGAGCGCAAGGAAATCGCCGTGCTTTACCGCAGCAATGCCCAAAGCCGCGTAATCGAATCGGCCCTGTTCAATGCCAGCGTGCCTTACCGTGTGTATGGCGGTCTGCGCTTTTTTGAACGCGCGGAAATCAAGCACGCACTGGCGTACCTGCGCCTCCTGGAGAACCCGCACGACGACACCAGCTTCAGTCGCGTGGTCAACTTTCCGCCGCGCGGCATTGGTGCGCGCAGCATCGAGGTGCTGCAAGACGCCGCCCGCGCCGCCGGTTGCTCGCTGCACGACGCGGTGAGCGCCGTGCCAGGCAAGGCGGGCGCCAACCTGGGCGCGTTTGTGGCCATGGTCGACGTGCTGCGTGAGCAAACCCAGGGGCTGAACCTGCGCGGCATCATCGAGCAAATGCTCGAATCCACCGGGCTGGTGGAGCACTTTCGTACCGAAAAAGAAGGCGCCGACCGCATCGAGAATCTGGAAGAACTCGTCAACGCTGCCGAGAGCTTTGTCACCCACGAGGGCTTTGGCCGCGACGCGGTGGCCCTGCCGCTGGACGAGCATGGCACGCCGCTGGGGCAGGGCACGCAAAGCCCGGTGAGCCAGGGGCTGGACCCCAGCGCGCCGGTGCTGGATGAGCAGCTCTCGCCCGCAGTGCCCGGTATCGTGGACATCGATACCGGCGAAACCCTCTCGCCCCTGGCCGCCTTCCTGACCCATGCCGCACTGGAGGCGGGCGACAACCAGGCCCAGGCCGGGCAGGACGCCGTGCAGCTCATGACCGTGCACGCCAGCAAAGGCCTGGAGTTTGACGGCGTGTTCATCGGTGGCCTGGAAGAGGGCCTGTTCCCGCACGAAAACTCAGCCAGCGACCGCGACGGCCTGGAGGAAGAACGCCGCCTGATGTACGTGGCCATCACCCGCGCGCGCAAGCGCCTGTACCTGAGCCACTCGCAAACACGCATGCTGCACGGCCAGACGCGCTACAACATCAAGAGCCGCTTTTTTGACGAGTTGCCCGAAGCCGCGCTCAAGTGGATCACGCCCAAGCAGCAGGGGTTTGGCTCGTACGCTCCTAATTCAGGAGCTTTTAGCGCTTATGGATCAAGCGCTAGAGGCCAATTTGGCTTCAAATCCGAGACTTTTGTCAGCCCACCCGTACCGGTGCAGAAGGCCACGCCGTCGCACGGTTTGCGCGCAGGGCTCAACGTGTTTCACACCAAATTCGGCGAAGGCAAGGTACTGGCCATTGAAGGCACCGGCGACGACGCGCGCGCGCAGGTCAACTTTCCGCGCCATGGCACCAAGTGGCTGGCGCTGTCGGTGGCCAAGCTGACGGTGGTGGAGTGAACGCGCCCCCCGCCTGCCATGAAGACTTCCATGCCTGAACCCGGCGATTCGTCCCAAAAGCGCCGGCGTCAGCGCAGTGCCACGCACGGCGCATCGGCGCGCCATCTGGTGAGCCCGGCGCAGTGGCGGGAGAGCATGGCCCTGGGCGCGCCGCCTTCGCTGCGCATCTTTGCCATTGCGGGCCTTCAGTCTGCGCTGGCCGTGCTGCTGGCGATCGTGGTCACGCATTTCTCGCCCTGGCCCGAAATGGTGGGGTTCGCCTCGATCGGTGCGCTGGCGGCCCTGTTCGGGCGCTTTTCCACGGTGCAGCGGCGCATGCGCATCGTCGTGATCTGTGCGCTGCTGCTGGCGCTGGGGGTGCTGGTGCCCTCGCTCGCATCGTGGGCTGGCGCGCTGCCGTGGATGATGGTGCTGGCGCTGGCCCTGGTGGCCGGCGCGTCCACCGTGGCGGTGTCGTGGTGGAGCCTGGGCGGGCCCGGGGCCGTGATCATCGTGTTTGCGGCCGGGGCGGCCTACCACCCCGTGGACGGTGGCGCCGAGGTGCTGGCCCGGTTGCTGGCCACGCTCTTCGGTGGCGTGATGGCGGCAGGGACTTGCCTGGTGACGGACCGGTGGCGCGCCCCTGAACTCAATGCTTTGCGCTTGCCGCCCGTGCATGTGCCCCCCTGGTCGCACCAGTGGATTGCGGCCGTGCGCATCACCGCATGTGCCGGGTTGGCGGCCTGGATTGCCTTCATGGCCGGCTGGCACCATCCCGCATGGGCGGCGATTGGTGCGGTGTCGGTGATGCAGGGCGGGCACCTGCATGTCACCATGAACCGCGCATTGCAGCGCATGGCGGGGACCGTCGTGGGCTCTTTCATTGTGTGGGCCATGCTGGCGCAGCAGCCTTCGTTCTGGGTGGTGGTGGCTGCGATCGTGCTGTTCCAGTTTCTGACCGAGGTGATCATTGGCTACAACTACGCGCTTGGCCAGATCACCGTGACGCCCATGGCGCTGCTCATGACGTACCTGGCATCGCCCGCGGTGGTCGCGAGCATGCCGGTCGAGCGCGTGCTCGACACCATTTTGGGCGCGGCGCTGGGCATCGTGTTTGCCGTTGTCTTCTCCAGTGTGGATGACCGCGCGCACCTGCACCGACATCGCCGCAAGGCGGGCTGAGCTGGGTTGAATTTCGGGTGCTTCTGAATTGATTGGGCTATCGCCCTGTTTCTGCTGAATTCATTAGCCATGGTGCCCCACTGCTGCGCTTGGCTGTAGCCCCTTGCGGTGCTGCGCCCATGAAAAAAGGCGGGGCTTTTGGCCCCGCCTTTTGCGTGCAAGGCATGCAGCGCATGCCCGTATCTGGTCAGCGGATCAGCCCAGCTTCATCTGGGTTGGCGTGCCCGTGAGGTAGCCCACTGCGGCGCCAGATTTGTTCTTGTAGTTGGCATTGATCAGAGGATCGAGCTGGCCCTTGACCACGTTGTGGATGCCGCCCCAGTCACCGGCGTGCTGGAAGTTGCTCATGATGTAGGTCCAGCCGTTGATCTCGTCCACGGCGTGCAGGCCGGTGGCTTCGCCGCCCGCAGGGATCGACATGATGCGCGAGAGTTGCTTGGTGTCGATGTGGTAAGCCCACAGGAAGTTGTTGACGTGCTGGCCACTGTCTTCGCCGATGAACAGGGTGCGCATCTTTTCCGAGAACTTCAGGTTGTCGGGGTTGGCGATGTTGTTGGGGTTGGCGGTGTTGCCCAGGGCATCGGCGGTGATGTCTTCACCGGCCAGCAGCGCCTTGGTGTCCACAGGCATCCATTCGCTGTTGATGGCAGCGCTCGCCGTGTCCTTTTGGCCACCCTTGAGGTTGAGCGCCATGACGGCGCCGGCATTCAGGGCCTTGGGGATGGAGATGCCATTGCCAGGCACGTTCGACGCGTTGCCGGCCACCATGGAGTCTCGGCAATTCTGCAGGGCAGAGTAGGCCACCTTGTCCTTGATGTTGACAGTCGTGCCTTCCATCTTCGAGAAGCCCGTGCTGGCGCCCAGGTAGGCGGCGTAGCGGTGGGTTTCCAGGAAAGCGGCGGCCTTTTCCATGCCGGCATTGATCTTGATCCACTCGGTCTTGCCGTTGGCGACGATCTTGGTGTAGCTGGCGTCGTTCGGGTCCGCCTTCACCATGGTCATGATGTCCGTGGGCTTGAGCGTGCTGGCCAGCTTTTCAATTTCAGCGCTGGTGGCCGAGCCCATCTTGATCCAGGTGAGCGGGGCAGCCGTGCCGACCTTGGGATCGATGGAGAAGCCACTACCTACCTTGGCCACGTAAAGTGTGCCGGACGACAGGTCTTTTTCCTTGTCGGCCACGAACACGAAATAGCCGGCGTTGGTGGCGTCATCGCCCATCAGCACGGTGCGATTGTCGGGCATGACCTGCACCAGCTCGTGCGAGATGCGGCCCATGCAGAAATGCTTCTTGATGCTGCCGGTGCCGTCTGGATTGACCGTGACTTCGGGCATGTGGCCGTAGTTGTAAGGGTTGGCCTTGGCGGCATCTCCATACAGGTTCTTGCTGAAGTCGTCCATGAAGTTGGCGCTGCGGGCGGCAAATGCGTCGGGCTCGTACTCTTCGCTCGACAGGTGCGTGCCCCAGGGGGAGATGCTGGCACCGCAGGTGATCCACAGGCCGTGCACCTTGGAGGTGTCCACGTTGTGGTATTTCACCAGGCTCAGTTTGCCGGTGGCCTGGTCCTGGTCGAGCGTCAGCACGGCGATGGGCGAGGGCAGCTTGCCGTACATGCCGGTCTTGCCATCTTGTGCCCAGGTGGTGTATTCAAACTGCACCACGGCAAACACGGCCTTGCCCTTGAGGCCGGTGACCGTGGGGTTGGCCACCGTCAGCAGCGAGGTGCCATCGGGTGCGTCGGAGAAGTAATGGCGCTCCTTGCCTGGCACCGTGGCGTCGATGATGGGCTTGTTGTTGATGTCGTAGTAGCCGCCCGACAGGGTCGTGCCGCCTTTTCCGTCAGAGACCATGTCGCCCGTCACGAAGAAGGGCTGGTAGGCCAGCTGGTACGAGCGCACCGAGTCGTCGCTGAACTTAATGTTCAGCGTGGAGCCCACGGTCGTGGTGGCCATGGCCGCTGCATTGGCCAGCGTGGGCGCAGCCATCGACGTGAAGCTGGCAGAAACATAGCTGGGGTCGTCACTGCCACCGCAGGCAGTCAGCAGGGCGGCTGAAGCGCTGGCGCCCAGCGGAAGCATCGGAACGCCGGCCAACAGTTGCAGGGCTTTGCGGCGGGTGGGCATCGTCGGTTGGGTCATTTTGGGGAGATTTCCAGGTTGGTGTGCGGACAAGCAGAGAGCGCCTTCGCATGCCACCGCCGGCCACGGGTGTGGCTGTGCCGGGGCAGAGTGCTGCTTCCAGCCGCAGATACTAGAAATGCCCCGTGACAGACGTTTGACGGTTGCGTGACAAACTGTCATCCGCAGCGGGTTTTAACGCGCGGTATATGCACTGCGCAGGCAGTGTGTCTGTCACGCCGCACAGGGCGGCAGAGGCTGCCAGGAAGCCATGCGCAGGCACCAGTCGGCCACCGTACCGGGCGGCTCTTGCGCTGGATGCGTGCTGTACCGTGTGCGAACGATGGGGCAGGGCACGCGGTACGCGGCCCAGGGCGTTGGCAAGGGCTGCACTGGCGCTTGCTGCCGCAGCCTTGGGGCCGGCTGCCCCGCCGCGCGCTCGTTACACCGTGCCGCCAGGCCCCGGTGCCGCATCGGACGGATTGCCGTGCGGGGCTTGCAGCTCGGGCTTTTCGGGTGGTTCGAAACAATCACGGAAAGTGAACACCACCGAGGTGAAGAACATGGCCGCCATCATCATGGCCGCGCCCACCATGATGCCGCCCACCACCGAGGTGAGCCCGCCCACGGCCAGCAGGCCCGCCACCAGGCTGATCACCAGGCCGCCCAGCAGAAACACGCCCATCCAGGCCAACCCATAGACCGTGAAGGCGCCAAAATTGCGCAGGCAGGCCACGATGCTGAAGAACAGGCTTTTCACTGGCGGCACGCCATGCCAGTGCACCAGGCCGGGTGCATGCCAGAACAGCAGCGACAGGGGCAGGTACAACGCCATCGAAAGCCACATGGCCCCTTGGAACGCGGGCGTTTCGGCCATCTCGCGGGTGAGGGGGGCGCCGCCCAGGTACACCTGCGCGAACTGGCCCCCGTCGATCAGTGCCGACAGGCCCATCACGCCGAGAAACCCCACCGCATACAGCGCCCCCAGCACCAGCATGTCGCGCAGGTGCTGCCGCCCGGTGCGAAAGGCCACCAGCAACACGGCGGGCGTGGGAAAGCGGCCTTGCACGGCCTCGGCAGCAGCCACCATCATGGCCAGTGTGGCCGAGGGCAGCAGGGCCAGCGCCACGGCCGGGCCCACCAGCGGGATCATGGTGGCCACCGACATGGCCGCCATGGTCATGAAAAACAGGGCCGCCAGTGCCATGGGTTGCCGCCAGAACGCCCGAATGCCAAGCTTGACCCAGGCCAGGCCGGTGCGTGCGGGGACGATGTGGAGTTTCATGGAAAGGTTTTGACAATCAGAAAGAGCCCCGGGCCGTGGGTGGCGGGACGGTAGCGGCGAATTTAACCCAGCACCCTAAAAGACGCCGGGGTGAAGGGGATCAGGCGTGCACCGGCCGGGCAATGCGGCCTCGCAGAACGCGCTCGAAATGTGTGGGGTCGTGCGGGGTGAGCATGGACGCCTCGCGGGGCAGGTAAAAATCCCACAGCCGCGAAATCCAGAACCGCAGGGCACCCGCACGCAGCATGGCGGGCAGCAGCTCGCGCTCGGCGGCGGTCAAAGGGCGCTCGGCCTGGTAGGCGTTCAACATGCTGGCGGCGCGTGTGGCGTCGTGGGCGCCTTGGGCCAAGTCGATGCACCAGTCGTTCAGGCACACGGCCAGGTCAAACAGCCAGGTGTCCACGCCCGCGAAATAAAAGTCGAAGAAGCCGGTGAGTTCTTCGCCGTCAAACATCACGTTGTCGCGGAACAGGTCGGCATGCACCGGCCCGCGTGGCAGCGCCGCATAGGCCGATGAAGCGGCCACATGGTTCTGGTACGCCAGCTCGGAGCGCAGCAGCGCGGCCTGCTCCGGGCCAATGTGGGGCAACACCACGGGCACGGTTTCGTTCCACCAGGGCAGACCGCGCAGGTTGGGCTGGAGGCGGTCGTAATCACGCCCCGCCAGGTGCATGCGCGCCAGCATGGTGCCCACGGCGGCGCAGTGCACGGGCTGCGGTGCCAGCTGGCTTTTGCCGCGCAGCTTGTTCACCACGGCTGCGGGCTTGCCGCATACGCTGTGCAGGATGTCACCGTTCTGGTCGGGCCTGGGGTCGGGCACCGGCATGCCGTGGTGGGCAAGGTGCTTCATCAGGTACAGATAGAACGGCAGCTGGGCGGCAGTGAGGCGCTCGAACAGCGTGAGCACAAACTCACCCTGGTCGCTGGTCAGGAAGTAATTGGTGTTCTCGATGCCCCCCTCAATGCCGCGCAGCGCCACCAGGTCACCCAGTTGCAAACGGCGCAGCAGTTCGCGCGCCTCATTCGTCGAGACTTCGGTAAAAACGGCCATCGCTCAAAAGAAAAACGGGTAAGACAAAAACAAGGGAATGGGCAGCCAGGGGCAGCGTCAGAACTTGATCACGTTCCAGACGCGCGGGGCGGTGTTGGTTTCGGCGCCGCTGCGGCTGCCGGCGCGGCTGCGGGCTCCGTCGGGCGACTGCACTTCATATTCGGGCATGTCGCCCGTCTTGGGCTGCACGGTGATGCTCTGGGTCTGGCCGCCCACACGCAGCTCGTCCACGCGGCTGCCCTCGTCTTCCACGCGAATGCGCTCGGTGCGCTGGTTGTTGCGGCCTTGCATCTGCTCTGGATTTGGGAGCTGCTCACGCTTGTCCGCATTGCCTTGCGGGGCAATTGGAGGGGTGGTCTGGGCCAGCAGGGGGCTGGCAGCCAGGCCCAGCAGCAAAAAGAGGTGAACGGCGCGCATGGCGCCATTGTAGGCGGCGCGTGCGGGCGGTATGGCGCATGGTTTTGTGCCCCAAACCGGGGGGCAGCACTTGCCATGCTGCGGTTGGCGCCAAGCCCTTCTATTTGGGGGCAGACGGCAGGCGGCCCGCCGCAGTGCCTTGAAAATCGATCAGGGGTGCTTGGGGCAGGTGCCCGCTTCGCACTGCACCGTGCGCTGGCCGATGAAGGTGCCGAAGTTCTTGCCCAGCTGCCCCATCTGCTCACACACGTTGCCCCGGGCGTCAAAGGCAAAGCCCTGTGCGCCAGTGGCGTTGAGCAGCTCCACCCGCGTCAGGGCCAACTTGGCAAATTGCTCGGGGTTGTGCCATTGTTCGGCGCAGATGTTGTGAAAGACAAAGGTGGAATACACCAGTTCGGTGATCACCGGCTTGTCCATTTGCAGCCGCATCACGCCGTTGTCCAGATGCACCGTCTTGAGCGCGTTGCCGCGCAGTGCTTTTTGCATTGGCACCGGGATGTTCTTGAACTCCGTGTTTGCCATCGCCAGCGTGCATACCGCACCGATCAACAACGCGAGCATTTTCTTCATGGGGATCACCTTAAAAATTGAGCAATGTTCCAGCCCAGGGTGCAGGGGCATCGCACCATCTGCTGGGTGGCGCCCTGACGGCGCCAGTCAACGCAGGGGCCCAAGGCAGGCACGGGCTAGAAAAACACGTATTTTGCCGCTTTCCGGGCGCAGTAACCAAGAGCGGGCATCCCAGGCCGCGCGGGGATGAACGAGTGTGCACAATCGCCGCATGAGTGACAAAAAGACCCTGCTGCTGGTGGACGGCTCCAGCTACCTCTACCGCGCCTTCTTTGCCGGCGGCGAAGCCATGAGCACCACCCTGTCCGACGGCACGGTGCAAAAGACCGGCGCCATCCGCATCATGATCAACATGGTGCAGAAGCTCCTGAAGGACCACCCCTGCACCTACGCAGCCTGCGTGTTCGACGCCAAGGGCCCCACCTTCCGCGATGCGCTCTACCCCGAATACAAGGCCCAGCGCAGCCCCATGCCCGACGACCTGCGCAGCCAGATCGCGCCCATCCACGAGGTGGTGCGCCTCATGGGCTGGCCGGTGCTCGACGTGCCCGGCGTGGAGGCCGACGACGTGATCGGCACCCTGGCCGTGGCGGCCGCGCGCCAGGGCATTGACGTGGTCATCTCCAGCGGCGACAAGGACCTGGCCCAGCTGGTCAACGAACACATCTCCATCATCGACACCATGAGCGGCAAGGTGCGCGACCTGGCCGGGGTGGAGGCTGAATTCGGCGTGCCCGCCCGCCTGATGCTGGACTACCAGATGCTGGTGGGCGACACGGTGGACAACGTGCCCGGCGTGCACAAGGTGGGCCCCAAAACTGCCGTGAAACTGCTGCAGGAATACGGCTCGGTGGACGCCCTGGTGGCGCGGGCCGGCGAGGTCAAGGGCGCCGTGGGTGAGAACCTGCGCAAGGCGATGGACTGGCTGCCCACCAGCCGCCAGCTGCTGACCATCAAGACCGACTGCGACCTGAACGGCTGGGTGCCCGGCATGCCTGCGCTGGACGCCATCCGCATCGGCCAGCCCCAGACCGCGCCGCTCATGGCCTTTTGCGACACCTACGGCTTCAAAGGCCTGGCGCGCACGCTGGCAGGCGACGCCCCGGCCGCCGCGCCCGCGCCCGTGGTGGCCATGCCCGGCCAGAGCGGCGACCTGTTCGCCGACCACTCCGCCAGCCCCGTGGCCGAGGCCGCGCAGCACCGCCCGGTGGTGTACGACACCATCTTCAACTGGACCGACTTTGACCACTGGCTGCAGCGCCTGCAAAAGGCCGAGCTGGTGGCGCTGGACACCGAAACCACCTCGCTCGACGAGATGCGCGCCGAGATCGTGGGCATCAGTTTCAGCGTGCAGCCCGGCGAGGCCGCCTACATCCCGCTGGCCCATGCCGGGCCGGATGCCCCCGCGCAGCTGCCGCGCGATGAAGTGCTGGCACGCCTCAAACCCTGGCTGGAAGATGGCAAGCACCACAAGCTCGGCCAGCACGTCAAATACGACCGCCATGTGTTTGCCAACCATGGCATCGAAGTGCAGGGCTATGTGCACGACACCATGCTGCAAAGCTACGTGCTCGAAGTGCACAAGCCCCACGGCCTGTCCAGCCTGGCCGAGCGCCACACGGGCCGCACAGGCATCAGCTACGAAGACCTGTGCGGCAAGGGCGCGCACCAGATCCCGTTCGCCCAAGTGCCGGTGGACAAGGCAGCCGCCTATTCGTGCGAAGACTCGGACCAGACGCTGGACGTGCACCTGGCGCTGTGGCCGCTGCTGCAGGCCGACGAGAAACTGCGCTTCATCTACGAGCTGGAGATGCAGAGCAGCGAGGCGCTCTACCGCATCGAGCGCAACGGCGTGCTCATCGACGCGCCCACGCTCGCGCAGCAAAGCCATGAGCTGGGCCAGCGCATCCTTCAGCTGGAAACCGAGGCGTATGAGATCGCCGGCCAGCCCTTCAACCTCAGCAGCCCCAAGCAGCTCGGCGAAATCTTCTTCGACAAGCTGGGCATGCCCGTGGTCAAAAAAACCGCCACCGGCGCGCGCAGCACCGACGAAGAAGTGCTGGAAAAGCTGGCCGAAGACTACCCCCTGCCCGCCAAGCTGCTGGAGCACCGGGGCCTGGTCAAGCTCAAGGGCACCTACACCGACAAGCTCGCGCAACTGGCCCTCCCGCGCACCGGCCGCGTGCACACGCACTACGCGCAGGCCGTGGCCGTCACGGGGCGCCTGTCGAGCAACGACCCGAACCTGCAGAACATCCCCATCCGCACCGCCGAGGGCCGACGCGTGCGCGAGGCCTTCGTGGCGCCGCCCGGCTGCGTGATTGCCAGCGCCGACTACAGCCAGATCGAGCTGCGCATCATGGCCCACATCAGCGGCGACCACGCTCTGTTGCACGCCTTCCACGCCGGGCTGGACGTGCACCGCGCCACCGCCGCCGAGGTGTTTGGCGTGGCACTGGACCAGGTGACGAGCGAGCAGCGCCGCTACGCCAAGGTCATCAACTTCGGCCTGATCTACGGCATGAGCAGCTTTGGCCTGGCGAAGAACCTAGGAATAGAAACCAAGGCCGCCGCCGCCTACATCGACCGTTACTTTCAGCGCTACCCCGGCGTGAAGCAGTACATGGACGAAACCAAGGCCGCCGCGCGATCCATGGGCTACGTCGAGACGGTGTTCGGCCGCCGCCTGTACCTGCCCGAGATATCCGGCAGCGGGCCGCGCCGCGCCGGTGCCGAACGCGCCGCCATCAACGCGCCCATGCAGGGCACGGCGGCCGACCTCATCAAGCTGGCCATGGTGGCCGTGCAGAAAGAATTGGACGCACACAAGCCCGGCATCAAGATGATCATGCAGGTGCACGACGAACTGGTGTTCGAGCTGCCCGAGAGCGAGGTGGACTGGCTGCGCTCACACATCCCGCGCCTGATGGCCGATGTGGCTGCGCTCAAGGTGCCGCTGCTGGCCGAGGTGGGCGTGGGGCCGAACTGGGACAAGGCGCACTGAACCCATTTGCTCCTTAATCAGGAGCTGCTTGCGCTTATTTCACAAGCAATTCAATACTATTTTTATTTGAAGCCCTTGTGAAACAAGCGCTGCAAGCTATCAAAACATGAGTGGTTTTGTGCTTTCCCCGTCGCAGGGTCAGCGATGCTGCCCATCCCTGGACGGATGGGCGCTGCCAGCGGATGGCGTTGGGGTTGCTATGTCACTGCTCTTCAGCTGCCGCGACAAGTCTGGCAACAATGGGCTTGGCCCGGTCGTAACTGTCCTGGGTGCCAAATCGCCGTTCCAGGCGCGCAAGCCCCCTGCCCAGCGCAGGGCCGAGCTTGACGCCCGCCTCCTCCAGGCCCAGTTTCGACCGCTGAAGAGATGCCAGCAATTCACGCGACGAGCCTTCGACGCCGTTTTCCAGCAGCGCGTAAAAGACACTTTTCGGAATGCCGATGTGGGCAGCCACCCGGTTGCCGAAGGGGCGGCCGGACCCCGGGCCGTTGTGCAACCAGAAAAAAACCACCACTCCCACCAGACCCAGTAAGCCCACAAGGGCAGGAAAGAACATCAGATATCCACCTTTTTTGAAAATGCGTTCGCAATATGAACCCAAAAGCCGCAGGTGCATAGTGCTCTGATCCCCAAGCCGGGCCTCAGGGCATGGCGTCGGTGGGCCGCCTGACACCGCCTGCGTCCGCAGCCCGCCACAACGTACCCGCTGAATGTTTTGAGTGTTTTTGGCCTCCCGCGCTTTACTGATAAGCGTTGCTAGCTATCAAAATTGAATTCCATGGAATCCTCCCCACCCACCCTGCGCCCCTCCACCTGGACCCCCGCCATCCGCATGGGCCTGTCGATTGCCGTCGCTACCGGCCTCTACGGCATCTCGTTTGGCGCCCTGGCCGTGGCCGCCGGGCTCACCGTGTGGCAGGCCATGGCGCTGAGCCTGCTCATGTTCACGGGCGGCTCGCAGTTCGCCTTCATCGGCGTCATCGCCGGCGGCGGCGCGGGCTCTGCGGCCCTGGGCGCTGCCGCGCTGCTGGGCGTGCGCAATGCGGTCTACGGCATGCAGCTCAACGCCATGATCGCCCCCACCGGCTGGCGCAAGGCCGTGGCAGCGCAGCTCACCATCGACGAATCCGCTGCCACCGCCGCAGGCCAGACCACGCCCGATGAACAGCGGCGCGGCTTCTGGACGGCGGGCGTCGGCGTGTTCGTGCTCTGGAACCTGTTCACGCTGGTCGGCGCCGTGCTGGGCGACGCCCTGGGCGACCCGCGCCGCTGGGGGCTGGACGGCGCCGCCGTGGCGGCCTTTCTGGCCCTGCTGTGGCCGCGCCTGCAACAGCGCGAACCCGTGGCGCTGGCGGTGGTGTGCGGCGTGGTCACCGCCCTGGCCGTGCCGCTGGTGCCGCCCGGCCTGCCCATTTTGTTGGCCGCCGTGGTGGGCGCCGCCTGGGGTTGGCGCGGGCGTACCCCGGATGCCCACGGGGACGCGTCTCGCACCGGAGGCGCGGCATGACGCTCTGGGGCTTCATCCTGCTGGCCTGCGCAGCCACCTACCTCACCAAGCTGGCGGGCTACGCCGTGCCGGCCCGCTGGCTGCAAAACCCGCGGATGACCCGTGTGGCCGGTGCCATCACCGTGGCGCTGCTCGCCTCGCTCACGGTGATGAACACCCTTGCCGCAGGCACCGCCCTGGTGATCGACGCGCGCCTGGCGGCCCTGGCAGCAGCGGCGCTGGCCTTGTGGCTGCGGCTGCCGTTTTTGCTGGTGGTGGTGCTGGGTGCGGTGGCAGCGGGGTTGGTGCGCTGGTGGGCTTGATATGGCGCCGCTGATGCCTGTGGTGCGCTTGCAGAGCCGCCGCGCCGGGCTTGGCTGGCCCGGGCGGGGGGCTTGGGCGCGTGGCTTTCAGGCGATTGCCGCGCCTGCCATCATCACCCGGTTGCGCCCTGCGTGCTTGGCGCGGTAGAGGGCTTCGTCGGCGCGCTCCAGCAGTTGTTCCATCGTTTCTCCGACGCGGGGCTGGGCCACGCCGACGCTGGTGGTGATGGCAATCGGGGTGTCCGGGCTGCACGGGCATGGGGTGCTGGCGATGGATGCACGAATGCGCTCCGCCAGTCCCATGGCATCTGTCAGTGACGGGGTGTTTGCAACCACCAGAAATTCTTCGCCACCCATGCGGCCCAGAAGGTCTCCCTTGCGCAGCATGGTTTCTATGGTTCGACAGAAGTGGATCAGTACCTGGTCGCCGGTCTGGTGTCCGTGCGTGTCGTTGACTTTCTTGAAGAAATCAATGTCCAGCGCCAGTACGCAGGGGGTCTGAGTCGGGTCGTCCAGGGCAGCCTGCAGGTTTTGCACGATGGATCGGCGGTTGAGCGTGCCGGTCAGCACGTCTGTTTACGCCTGGACGGCCAATTCTTGTTGCAGTGCCACATGGGTGCTGACATCCGCAAAGGCGACAACGGCCTTGCGGTTTTCTGCGGGGCCGAACGGGGTGACGCGGGTGCTGAACACCAATCGCTGGCCATTTCGACCCACCATCGAATCGCGGTCTGTGCCATGGCGTTCGCCGGTTTCAAGGGCGTTCAGCGTGGGGCACAGCCCCGCGTGAACCGGTTGTCCCTCAGGTGTGAGGTGGATGGTTTCATGCAGATTTTTACCCACCAGCTCGGCTTCGCTCCAGCCCAGCAACCGCTCGGCCTCCCGGTTCATCCAAAGCACATGGCACTGGCGGTCCACCATGATCATTCCATGGCCTGCCTCCTGGGCGATCATGCTCAACTCGGCCTGCTGGTCTTGCAGGGCTTGCTGAAAGCGCCGACTTTTGACGCGTGATTGGTGCTACAGCACTGCCAGGGGAAGGGCGATGAGCAGTGTGATGGCAATTCTTTTGGCGGCTATCTGGGTGGCTTCGGCGGCGGCAGCAGCGCAGGGCTCGTTGGCACGCCGTTGTGCCAAAAGCCACTTGGGCGCCTGCACACCATCACCGGTCGTCTGGAACCACTCGTAGTGATAGCACTCGCCCAGGCGCTCGAAGCTTCCGCTGTGCTGGCCTTCAATGGATGCCCACAAGGCCGGGTCCTGCGCGCTCAGTCGTGCCGACGGATCCAGCATGAACTGCCAGTCCAGTGCACCCCCTCCGGTGATCCAGCCGCCGGTGGCATTGAGCATCACCAGATCGCTGCCAGCGGGCAGGTTGACGCGCAGGCTGGCGAGCAGTTCATCAGCAGCGATGTTCAGCACCATCAGCCCCCTGCGGCTGCCATCGAGGAAAACCGGGGCCACGGCACGCAGGGTTGGCCGGTGGGGTTCTTCAATTACTCCCTGCTCGACGTTCAGGTCCAGTTCTGACACCAAAACCTGGCCTGCGCCAAGCTGAAGCCCCGTCTGCACATAGCCGCGGTCCGACTTGTTTTGCAAACCCTGCCTGTGCAAGACGGATTGGCCGTTTTCTCTGTCGACCCGAATCTTTTCCTGCCCGTTCTGGTCGATGTAGCGTGTCTGGTCATAGTCCCCGCGCAGCATGGACAGGGTTTGCAGCGCTTTTTCGGCATGGGTTGTGTTTTCAGGTGTGGGGTCGCTCAAATACAGGCCCAGCACGGTCGAGCGGGACATCAACTGTGCATCGCGCGTCAATTTTTCCAGATAGCCACTGACCGTGAGCCGCATGTCTGCCAGGTCGTGCTGCACCCGGTCGCGCTCATGGGCTTGGGTCGCTTCATAAGCGTTTCGATGGGTGAGGCCGATTTCGGCGACGACCACCAACGTCAGCAGCAAAAGCAGCAGCGCCAGAGACCGCAAAGCATTTTTTTGCAAAAAATCGCACCTTGGAGAAGAAGAGCCTGAAAACCCGGCCGCCATGCTGCCACAGTTCTCCAGTGGGGCTGGGTCAACTCACACGCTGCTGTTGCAATTCGCGGACAACTTCTTGTCTGCGCAGAAATGGGCGCAGGCAGCTTTGGCGCGGCGGTAGCTGCAACGCGTCGCTAACGAAAACAGGCAAATCACTGGCGGCGGTCCAGTTCATCAAGTGTTAAGGCTGCGTCGTTAGAGTTCTCTTGTCTGTTCACAGAGGAGAGAAATCATGAAAGCTTTGGTTCTCGTCAACACCGCGCTGGCCGGCATACTCATGGGCGGTGCAGCATGGGCTGCAAACGATTGTGCAGACCCGGTGGCCGACTGGCAGCCGCGTGAGCGGCTGCGCCAGCAGATCGAGCAGCGCGGCGGCACGGTGCAACGCATCAAGGTGGACGATGGTTGCTATGAGGTTCGCGGTATCGATGCCCGGGGAAACCGATTCAAAGGCAAGTATTCGCCCCAGTCACTGCGCATCAAAAAACTCGAAATCGAGTTCAGTGACGACGCTGAAGCGGCGGACTATCTTGATCCAGCACAGAAAGCCAAATGACGCCCCTGCCGAGCGAGGGCCCGTGTGCCGGATGGCGCCCGTTGGCATTTGAAACGCGCGCTGGCTTTCTTCTTCACTTTCAGACCACGGTGGGCGCGCGGCGTGCGCAGTCCTGACAATTTACCGAAAGAATCATTATGAAAAAACTTGCTGCTTTGCTTTGCCTTGCCGGCGTGATGACGCTGCCCAACCTGGCGCAGGCGCGTCCGGTGACCTTGACCACCCAGCTCAAAAACTACGGTGGCGACGGAGCATATCTGGCGATCTACGTGACCGATACGAACGGTCTGTACAAAAAAACGCTCTGGGTGTCCGGAAAAAAATCAAAGTACTACAAACATCTGCGTGACTGGGCCCGTGGCAGTGGCTTGAAGGCGGCAGAGTTTGATGGTGTCAGTGGTGCCAGCGTGGGCAGTGGAAAAACGCTCAAAGTCACCGTGGAACTGGCCGATGTGCTGATTGACTCCGGCCATGAAATTCGCATCGACAGCGCGGTGGAAGATGGGCGCGACAACGCGGCCGACGTGCGCGTGCCCCTGACCACCCAGGGCGCCGGTAAACCCGCCGCAGGGCGCGGCTATGTCCAGTCATTCACCTACGGCATGTGACGGCGCGTTAAGCAAGGGTTCGTACGATGGTGCGCAAGCTTCACTCACTCGCGGGTCTGATCGCCGCCTTGTTTCTGACGGTGCTGTCGCTCAGTGGGGTGGCTTTGTCGTTGGACCCGGCGCTGGAGCGGCTCCAGGCCACGGTACCCGCAGACGGTCAGATCAGCGTGGCAGCGCTGGCGGGCCGGGTGGCGCAGCATTACCCCGATGTCGAGCAAATTGAGCGCACGCCCTCGGGCTCGATCATTGTTTATTACACCCGCAATGACCAGCCGGGCGCTGACCGTGTCGACCCTGTCAGCGGCCAAGGCATTGCCCCCCATGCGCCTTCGGGGTTTTCGCGCTGGGTGAAAGACCTGCACCGCTCTTTGCTTTTTGACACGCCTGGCCGGGCGGTGGTGGGTGTGGTGGCCCTGGCGATGCTTTTCTTGTGTGTTTCTGGCGTGGTGCTGCTGGTCTGGCGCGTTGGAGGCTGGCGGCAGATTGCGCAGCCGCTGCGCGGAGGCTTGAACCAGCGCTGGCACGCGCAGGTGGGGCGTTGGGTGCTGCCGGCACTGCTGTTGTCTGCGTTGACGGGCATTTATATGTCGGCGGCAACGTTTGCACTGGTGCCAGATGGCATGCAAAGCGAGCCGCAGTTTCCGTCCAGGCAGGCGGGCGGCCCCGCACAGCCGGTTACGGCGTTGGCGGCCTTGCTGGCAACCGATCTGAATGACTTGCGCGAGCTGGTGTACCCCCACCCGAGCGACCCTTCGGACGTCTATTCGCTGCGGACGAACCAGGGCGATGCGTATGTCGATCAGGCAACTGGCGCGCTGTTGTCCTATCAGGCCCATGGTGTGGCGCGCCGCATCTACGAGCAGGTCTACCAATTGCACACCGGCGAGGGCTTGTGGTGGCTTGGTTTGTTGCTGGGGATTTGTGCGCTGGGTGTGCCGGTCTTGGGCGCGACAGGCGCGCTGACCTGGTGGGAGCGGCGCCAGTCCATGCCGCGCATGGTTGGCAACAGCGCGGCGCAATCGGCCGACACCATTATTTTGGTTGGCAGCGAAAACAACAGCACCTGGGGCTTTGCCAATGCGCTGCACAACGCCTTGACGCAGGCGGGTTTGCAGGTGCACACGGCGCCCATGAACCAACTGGCGGCACAGTACCGCCGTGCCGAACGCCTGTTCATCCTGACGGCGACTTATGGCGACGGCGATGCACCCAGCTCAGCCAGCCAGTTTCTCGCGCGGTTGGGCAAGGTGAAGGCCCCGCCCGGTTTGGGCTTTGCCGTGCTGGGTTTTGGGGACCAGCAGTTCCCGCGGTTTTGTCAGTTTGCAAAAGACGTGCAAGCCGCTTTGCTGGCCCAGGGCTGGCGCCGCATGCTGGCGCTGGAAACGGTGGACAGGCAGTCGACCCAGGCGTTTGTCCGCTGGGGCCAGGCCGTCAGTCAGCTGATCGGCCAGGAGCTGGCGCTGCAGCACACGCCCAAGCCCCCGCGAACGGATGCTTTTGAATTGGTCGAGCGGGTTGACTACGGTGAGCAGGTGAATGCACCCACCAGCATCTTGCGCTTTGCCCCCGTGGCGCGGCCAGGGTTGGGGGGCCGCTGGCAGCGTCTGCTGGGGGGCGGGCGCTTGCCGCATTTCGAGGTGGGCGATCTGGCTGGGGTGGTGCCCCCGGGCAGTGCAATACCCCGTTTCTATTCGCTCGCCAGCGGGTCGCGCGACGGTGTTTTGGAGATTTGCGTGCGAAAGCTTCCCGAAGGCTTGTGCTCCCAATTTCTTCACGGCCTGAAAGTGGGGGAGCGGATGGACGCCTTTATCCAACTCCATCCGGATTTTCGCCCAGTGTCTGGAGAGGCGCCTGTCATTCTCATCGGCGCCGGCACAGGGATCGGGCCGTTGGCGGGGTTCATTCGCAACAACACGGGCAAACATCCCATGTACCTGTATTGGGGCGGGCGCGACCCTGCTTCCGATTTTCTCTATGAGCCCGAGCTGAGCCGTTATTTGGCAGATGGCCGGCTGACACAGTTGCATGCGGCCTTTTCGCGGGTCAAGGACGGCGAGTACGTACAGGATCGCGTCATCGATGATGCGGAGCAACTGCGTCAGCTGATGGCCAATGGCGGGCAAATTCTGGTCTGCGGCAGCCGTGGCATGGCAAAAAGTACCCTGCAGGCACTGGACCAAGTGCTGGCCCCCATTCACCTGGATACACAGACGCTCAAGGCGCAGGGACGTTACCGTGAAGATGTTTTCTGAGGTGCAGAACTCCTCTGGCACGCCGGCGCAGCGCTACAGCCTGAACGGCGAAACCATGGGCACGCGGTACAGCGCCGTTTTTTTTGCGCCGCCGGGTCTCGATGCGGCTGCAATCCATGCCCAGTTGTTTGCCGCAGTGGACGCGGTGGATCGACAAATGTCCACCTGGAAGCCCGACTCGGACCTGAGCCGCCTCAACGCCGCTCCGGTGCAGCAATGGCTCACCATGCCCCCCGAGCTGATGAGCGTGCTGCAGGCATCGCTGCAGTTGGGGCAGCAGTCCCTGGGAGCGTTTGATATTGGTGTGGGGGCCGTGGTCAACGCCTGGGGTTTTGGCCCCGGCCAGCAGCAACCCGATGCGCAGCAGATCAAGGCGCTCAAAGGCCAGCCCCATCGCTCTGCAATAGAAGCGCTGGATATCGACCCCGGCAATCACCGGGTTCGCAAACGGGCTGCCATCACGCTCGATCTTTCAGGCATCGCCAAAGGCTTTGGCGTGGACCAGTTGGCCCATTGCCTGGATGGCTGGGGAATCGCCAGTTATCTTGTGGGAATTGACGGTGAAATGCGTGCGCGTGGCCTGAAACCAGACCAGCGACCGTGGGCCATAGCGATTGAGAAGCCCCTTCGGGGCGTGCGTGAGGCCATGGGCGTGATGGAACTCACCGATGCGGCCATTGCAACCTCGGGCGACTACCGCCACTGGATTGAAGTGGCGGGCCAATACTTTGCCCACACCATGAGCCCTTCCCTCGGGCGGCCCTTGAACAACCGGCTCGCGGCAGTCACGGTAGTGGCACCCACCTGCATGCTCGCCGACGGATGGGCAACCGCACTGCTGGTGCTCGGTGAGGAGGCCGGAGTCCGGTTGGCACAAGAGCGGGGCATGGATGCGGTGTTCGTGTTGCGGGATGGCGATGGATTTGAGGAGATCGCCATTCACGCTGGGCAGCGTCAATAGCGCGTTTCAGCCGAATTTTGCGTGGGCGCAGCTTGGGTGCTGCTTGCTGGAGCTGGGGGAATGGTCGTGAGGGCGCGGCGAATCCTTGTTGACCGCCAAGGTGGCAGCGGACATGGCTTTGTGGCTGCGGCTGCCGTTTGTGCTGGGGGTGGCGGCGGCGAGGGTGGTGTGATGGTCGGGGTGATGCCGGACTGGTGGATGCGGTCAGCGCTGAGGCGTCTCAAAATCCGATGTATCGCAGGCAGAACGAACAGGTGCTCAAGTTTGCAGAAGAGTTGAATGGGTGGCAGCTATCGGCCAATACCAGACGGTGACAGTTAGAGAAAGCGGGCGCTCAACGTCCAGGTTAAACGGCGCCGGAGCGCGTAGCACGCCAGTTAGCCATCAGAGCAACAAGCGCGAAATGTCGCCAGCAAGATTCAGGCCCCCGCGATGATCGCTTCCACTCTTGGGCATTGTGAATGTGTAGCGTTCATCGCCCTGAAAGACAATTTTGTAGTGCTTTCCCTCCTCAGAGATTTCGAAGCCCATATCTTGCAGAGCGCTTCGCACCTTCGCTTCCATACTCCTGAAGTCGCGGAGAAGTGATTTCAGACGATTCCGCATTGCCTCAGCTTCACCAGTTGGCGGATTGGCGGCAACGATGCTTTTGAGAATGTGTTGACGCCGACTGTCTTCAGTGACGCGAGTCACTGCATCGGCGATGGCATCTCCCACTACCCCAAGAAGTTCGCCAGCATACAAATCTTGCTCTGGTGCGGTCTGGAGAAACAAGCCGGATTGCATGGGGCTTTGAGCCTGGTACTTTCTTACTTCTGCCTCGAGGCGTGCGATTTCGCGTTCAGCGTCCTCAAGCTCCTCTTGTTTGGATTTCAGTTCTTTGTCGAACTCGTCAACGTATCTTTGCACTTCTGTTGACCCTTGGTCACGCAAAGCAGCAAAAGTACGACGAGAAATGAGCTCTTGCACCGCTGACCAAGTGACTCGGGCTAGTGGGCGGCGATTCACTAAAGCACTGCGAACTTCTTCAACAACTGCACGCTCCATCTCAGACGGTGATTCGGACTCGTGATGTAGAAAGAAGGAGCGCCTACCACCACCTTCGGGCCAGTACACACCGATTGCGCCACCGTACACGTTTTGCGAGTTGACCTCACTCATTAGCCGCACGGAGAAGGGGCGGTTTGGCTCTACCACCACATGGGCCATGCCAGCAAGCGCCTCTGCCAGAGAATCAACGTTCACTAGGTGGCCGCCTTGGAACCTTGCGCTGACGTAAACAAGCGGAAGACGGCAACCAGCTCGGCCAGACACGCAGCGAGCGGCCAATGGGATATCCGAGTTGGTAAGGCGTAGCGGAATCGCCTGTACCTTGATCTCTCCATCCGCTCCACCGCCAAGGCGTGTCAAAAACGTTTGCACAAAAACTGGCTTCTTTGCGATCGGAAGTTTCGCGGCAGGGTGTTGAGACTCACAGGATGTGCGAATTCCGATCCAGCTTGGCTGGCCACGCGAAAAAACGATAGTCGATACCCATTCGAGGCCACGATCCAACTTCGTGTACCGGATGGCAGCCATATCGCTGCCCGTCGCTTGGTATTTGAGCGTCTCAATTAGTTCGTTCGACTTCTTCGCTGAGAACTCATCCTTGGCCTCTATTTCGGACAAGTCTGACGCTTCAAATGCGGTATGCGGTGAACCCAGCAGCCACTCTCGAACAGCGGCAAGGAAATCTACAGATGTTCGAGTTGCTTCGACAGGGAACTCGGTGGCAAATGACAGCATGTGGCTCCTGAGGATGGCTAATTTAATGTATCCCGCAGAACCTGCGGGATAAGCTGGGAGATGCGGGATATTTGGGACACGGCTTACTCCTGAAAGTGGCTTACAGCCGACATTTGCAACAGTCTTGCTGTGCAAACACCCAGGTATAAGAATTCCATGAAGCCCGGCAGGCTTGTACTGGGGGAACTATAGCTTGCGAGGCGGTGCAATCAGGGCACTCACAGCGCAGGTTCTGGCTGTAGGAGCACTCGGTTGTGCATAACAGACTGCATTGGAGATCGATGCGGACCGTCGGCTTTGGGTCGTTCTCTGCCATTCACCGCTGAGCCGATTGCCGTTGCTGCGCTTCAACGGTTTTCGAGGCATGCCTTGCTGCGTAAGGGTTTCAGGCAAAGCAGAACGCAAAACGCATCAGTACACTCATTCGGCAAGAGGCCACGCAGCCCTTGGTTATCCGATTTGCCTGAAGGAGCCCCCCACATGACAGATTCATCCCCCTACACCCCACCCGCCATCTGGCAATGGAACAAAGAGAGCGGCGGCAAGTTCGCCAGCATCAACCGCCCGGTGGCTGGCGCCACGCACGATAAAGACCTGCCCGTGGGTAAGCACCCGCTGCAGCTGTATTCGCTGGCCACGCCCAATGGCGTCAAGGTCACGGTCATGCTGGAAGAGCTGCTGGCGCTGGGCCACAGTGGCGCCGAATACGACGCCTGGCTGATTCCCATTCAGGAGGGCGCGCAGTTCAGCAGCGGCTTTGTCGCCGTCAACCCCAATTCGAAGATTCCGGCGCTGATGGACCGCAGTGGGGCCGAGCCGGTGCGCGTGTTCGAGTCCGGCGCCATCCTGTTGTACCTGGCGGAAAAATTTGGCGCCTTTGTGCCCACCGATCCTGCCCAGCGGGCCGAGTGCCTGTCGTGGCTGTTCTGGCAGATGGGCAGCGCGCCGTTTCTGGGCGGCGGGTTTGGGCATTTTTATGCCTATGCGCCCGAGAAGTATGAGTACCCGATCAACCGGTATGCCATGGAGGTCAAGCGCCAGATGGACGTGCTCAACCAGCGCCTGGCCGCGCACGAGTATCTGGCGGGCAACGGCTACACGGTGGCCGACATGGCAGCCTGGCCCTGGTACGGCGCCCTGGCCAAGGGCCAGCTTTATGAAGCGGGTGAATTTTTGCAGGTGCATGAATACACCCATGTGGTGCGCTGGGCCGACCAGATTGCCAAGCGCCCTGCGGTGCAGCGCGGCCGCAAGGTCAACCGCACCTGGGGCGAACCGGCCAGCCAGTTGCACGAAAGGCATGACGCGAGTGACTTTGACACCCGCACGCAGGACAAGCTGAACCCTGCCTCCTGACCCTTTCTCGCCGCCAAGGACTTTGCAATGATCACTTTGTATGACTGCGCCACGGCGCCCAGCCCGCGCCGCGCCCGCATTTTTCTGGCCGAAAAGGGCCTTGCCCACGACACCGTGCAGGTGGACCTGCGCAGTGGCGAGCAACTGGGCGAGGCCTATCGGCGCATCAACCCGCAGTGCACGGTGCCCGCCTTGCGCACGCAAGAGGGTTTGCTGCTGACCGACAACGCGGCCATTGCTGCCTACCTGGAAGCGCGCTACCCCAGCCCGCCGCTGCTGGGCGAAACCCCCGAGGAAAAAGCCGAAATCGCCAGCTGGAACTGGCGCATGGAGTTTGAAGGCCTGCTGGCGATTGCCGAGGCGCTGCGCAACAGCGCGCCGGCCATGGCCAACCGGGCGCTGCCGGGCGCGGTGGATTACCCGCAAATCCCGGCGCTGGCCGAGCGCGGGCTGGCGCGGGTGGCGCAGTTTTTTACCCTGCTGAACGAGCGCCTGGCGGGCCGCGACTGTATTGCCGCCGACCGCTTCAGCGTGGCCGACATCACGGCGGTGGTGGCGGTGGACTTTGCGCGTGTGGTCAAACAAAAGCCGGGCGAGCAGCACCCGCACCTGCTGCGCTGGCGCGCGGCCATGGCGGGCCGGCCATCGATGGCTCTTTGATCTCCTCATGAGCTCTGCCAAAACGCTGCTGATCGTTTACCACTCGCTCACGGGTGGCACGCGGCAGATGGCCGAGGCGGCGCGCGCCGGGGCGGCGGGAGAGGCGGCCTGCGCGGTGCGCCTGCTGCACGCCGCGCAGGCCGGGCCGCACGATGTGCTGGCGGCAGATGGCTATGTGTTTGCTACACCCGAAAACCTGGCGGCCATGAGCGGGCAGTTGAAAGACTTTTTTGACCGCAGCTATTACGGGGTGCTCGACCAGGTCAACGGCCGCCCGTATGCCAGCCTGGTGTGCGCGGGCAGTGACGGCAGCAACGCGGCGCGGCAGATTGCACGCATCGCCACTGGCTGGCGCCTCAAGCCCGTGGCCGAGCCGCTGATCGTGTGCACCCACGCGCAGACGCCCGAGGCCATCCTGGCGCCCAAACAGATTGGCGATGAAGACCTTGAGCGCTGCCGGGCGCTGGGCGAGGCACTGGCGGCGGGGCTGGTGCTGGGGGTGTTTTAGTTGCTATTGTATTAATAGCTTATGGCGCTTATATGACAAGCGTTTGAGGCCAATTTTTCCTAAAAACTCAGCGCCAGGCCGTGGCCACCAGCTGGCTGTAGTGCACGCCTTTTCTGCCCAGCAATTGCTCAAAGACGGCCGGGTTGCCCACGTTGTCGCTGCCCAGCATGGCCAGGGTTTCGCTGCACCAGGGCGATTGGGGCACGGCGTCGCCCAGGCGCGCGCTCAAGGTGGTCAGGGGCTGCGGCAGGCGCAGCACGGTGGCGGGGCTGTGGCCCAGTTGCTGGCGCAGGCTGGCGATGAAGGCGCCCATGGTCAGCGCCTCGGGGCCGGTGCAGTCGATGGTGCCGGTGTGCTCCAGCGCCGGGCCCAGCAATGCCACCACGGCAGCGGCCAGGTCGTGTACCGACACCGGCTGCACACGCGCTGTGAGCATGGGCCCGGGGAACAGCGCCAAGGGCAGGCGCGCCAGGTTCATGAACAGCGCGCTGCTGTCGCCGCCTTTGCCATACACCACGCTGGGGCGCAGGATGGCCGGGCGCAGCTTTGCCTGGGTTGCCAGCGTTTGCAGGTGCGCCTCGGCGGCCCGTTTGGTCTGGGCATAGCGCGTGTTGCTGCCGTCAATGCCCAGCGCCGATATGTGCACCACGCGCTGCACGCCAGCCTGGGCGCAGGCGTCGAACAGGGCGATGGGGGTGTCGCGGTGCACGGCGTCGATGGGGCGCGCGCGCGTGTCGCGCAGCACGCCCACGGCGTTGACCACGGCGTCGATGCCCGCCAGGCGCGGCAGCCAGGCGGCGGCCGTGGTGTCATGGGCAAAGTCCATGGGCACCTGGCCGGGCAGCAGCGTGCGGCTGCGCGGCGAAACACCGCCGTGCACGGTGTGGCCCGCGCGTTGCAGTGCCGTTTGCAGGGTATTGCCAATGAAGCCGGTGGAGCCGGTGAGAAGGATGTGCATGGTGTAGCGCCTGAAATCTGCGTGGCTTTGGACAATAGACGGATTTGCGATTGTGTGCCGGGCAATGCCCCCCTTGCACGCAGAGCGTGCCCGGCCATGCCAATGCAAGGGGCAGATGCCTGAGTTGCCGCAGGGGCTGTCGCACGGGGAGCGCCGATCAGTGAAAATTGGCCCGGTCAGTTTTTGCCGGATTGGCAGCCCCAGCCCCAAGCCTCCAGTCGGCCACGGGGCCACAAGACGGTGCCCCTTGGGCCGCCGCTCAGGCCCGTGGGCAGTTGATGCTTTCCAAGTCCGCCAGCCTTTGGGCTGCTGCCTCGATTTTCTTCAACCCTTGCATTTACAGGAGATGCGCCATGCTGCATGACGATGCCCGATCCGATGTCAACGCCTTGCTCCCCGGTCGCGCCACCGAGGCGGGTGCCACCCGGCGCACCGCCTTGCAGGTGGCCATGGGCCTGGGTTACGCGGCAGCGGCGGCGCCGCTGATGGCGCAAACGGCCATTGCCACCCCGGCCGACGGGCTGGATGCGGGCGAGGTCAGCTTCACCGTGGGCGGCTTCCAGGTGCCCGCCTACCGCGCGGCGCCTGCGGGCAAGACCGGCCTGCCGGTGGTGCTGGTCATCCAGGAAATCTTTGGCGTGCACGAATACATTGCCGACACCTGCCGGCGCTTTGCCAAGGCTGGCTATCTGGCCATTGCGCCCGAACTGTATGCGCGCCAGGGCGACCCGGCGATGTATGGCGAGATGGCCAAGCTCATGGCCGAGGTGGTTTCCAAGGTGCCCGACGCGCAGGTGATGGCCGACCTCGATGGTGCCGTGCAGTGGGCCGCAGCCCATGGCGGCGACCCGGCCCGCGTGGGCATCACGGGCTTTTGCTGGGGCGGCCGCATCACCTGGCTTTATGCCGCGCACGGCCCGGTCAAGGCGGGCGTGGCCTGGTATGGCCGCCTGGTGGGGCAGGCGAGCAACCTGACGCCCAAACACCCTGTGGAGTTGGCGCCCATCCTCAAGGCGCCCGTGCTGGGCCTGTATGGCGAAAAAGACACCGGCATCCCTCTTGACACGATTGATAAGATGAAAACTGCCCTGGGCCAGGGCACGGCCGCAGCCAAGGCGTCACAGTTCGTGGTGTACCCTGACGCGCCGCACGCCTTTCATGCCGACTACCGCGCCAGCTACCGCAAGGAAGCGGCTGAAGACGGCTGGAAACGCGCCCTGGCCTGGTTCAAGGCGCACGGCGTGGTCTGAAACGGCCGCACCCCACGCAAAAGCCGCCCCGGCCACCGCGGGGGCGGCTTCGTTTTTTGGGGCCGTGTGCACCGAATTTTTATTAAAACATGCCGCTAAGGCATATCTAACAAGCGCATATAGCTATGACTTTAATAGCAATCATTCTGGCCACCCTGGCTGCGGGTATCGGCAGCGTCTGGCTGGCAGCGCTGCTGATGGGGGTGGGGCTCAAGGGGGGCGGCGCCAGTGTGGGGCCGCAGCGCCTGCTCAGCCTGGCGGCAGGCGCCCTGCTGGCCACCGCCTTCATGCACCTGTTGCCCGAGGCGTTTGAAAGTCATGTCGATGCCCACGACCTGTTTGCCACGCTGCTGGTGGGCCTGGTGTTTTTCTTTTTGCTCGACAAGGCCGAGCTCTGGCACCACGGCCACGAACACAGCCACGAACACAGCCACGGGCTGCCATCCGCCGCCGGGCACGGCGCGACCGGGCATGACCACGCTGCGCAAGTGCAGCAGGGGCGCGCACATCCACATGGACACACACATGGACACGACCACGACCATGCCGCCCATGACCATGACCATGACCATGCCCACTCTCACCACCATGGCCCCAAGGCCGGTGGCTGGGCCGTGTTGACCGGCGACAGCGTGCATTGCTTTGGCGACGGCATTTTGATTGCCTCGGCCTTCATGGCCGATATGCGGCTGGGTGTGATTGCCGCGTTTTCCGTGCTGGCCCACGAGGTGCCTCACCACATGGGCGACCTGGTGGTGCTGCGCCAGACCAGCCCGAACCGGCGCATGGCGCTGGTCAAGGTCTCGCTGGCCGGGGCCGTGACGGCGCTGGGTGGGCTGGTGGGGTATTTTCTGGTGGGGCAGCTGCACGACTGGCTTCCGTACTTTCTGGCCGTGGCCTCCAGCAGCTTTGTCTATGTGGCCCTGGCCGATCTGATTCCGCAACTGCAAAAGCGCCTCTCGGCGCGCGAGACCATGGCCCAGATCGTCTGGCTCCTGGTGGGCATGGGCCTTGTGATGCTGGTGAGCGGCGCGGCGCATGTCCACTGATACGGGTTTGCCTTCCACCGCATGACGTCGTTGGGTCGCCTTGTCGTGCCGCAGCACTGCCTGAAGCTCCCCGCCCATGTATCCGGTTCAAGGCAAATCCGTATGAGGCCAACGGATTGAGGCAACCTATGAAATGGATGCGGCCCAACCTGTAGCCGCCGTGCAAGGGCCGCCCCGCCGCACGGGCGGCGTTCCCCTGGGGGGAAGGCGCGCAGCGACTCAGGGGGGGCTTCCTATCCCGCCAACTCCTCGCGCACTGCCGCCACCTGGCGGCGCGACACCATCAGCAGCTCGGTCAGCCCCTGCAGGCGCACTGCCCAGCCTTCGCCTTCCTCGGGGTCGTAATGTTTTTCGAGCGCGCGCACGGCGCGGCGTGCCACCAGGGCGTTGCGGTGGATGCGCAAAAAGCGCGGGGCGAACTTGGTTTCCAGCTCGCTGAGCGAGCCGTCCATGATGTAGCTGCGCGTGGCGGTGCGCACGGTCACGTACTTCTGCTCGGCCTTGAAATACAGCACCTCGGCCAGGGGCAGGCGCTCGGTGCGGCCGCGGTCCTGGATGACCAGGGTTTCGCCGTCGGCCGCACCGTTGGCATGGTGGGTGCCGGTGGGGCCGATGGGTGCGCCCTGGCGGTGGCTGCGCTGGGCCTTGGTCAGGGCCTGCAACAGGCGCTCGCGCCGCACGGGCTTGGTGAGGTAGTCCACGGCGTCGAGTTCAAAGGCGCTCACGGCATGGTCGGCATGGGCGGTCACAAACACCACGGCGGGCGGGTGGGGCAGGGCCTGCACGGCGTGGGCCAGGCACAGGCCGTCCTGGCCGGGCATGTGGATGTCCAGCAGCAGCAGGTCGAAGGCCCGCCCGCCCGTGGGGGTGAGCTGCGCCAGGGCCTCGCCCGTGTTGGCGGCTTCGGCCACCGTGGTGCGCACGGTGTCCTGGCAATCGCCCAGCAAGGTGCGCAGTCGGCTGCGGGCCAGGGTTTCGTCGTCAACGATGAGGATGTTCATGGGCTGGAGCGGCGCGGGCCGGGGTTCGGGATGCGTGCGCAGGGGCGGCGGGCCTGGGCGTGGCGGGGGCCGGCAGGGTGATGCGCACCTGGTACAGGCCATCCTGCACACCCGCGCTGAACTCGCCCTGCACATCATGCAGCAGCGCCAGCCGGGCACGCACGTTGGCCAGCGCAATGCCGTGGCCCTTGGTAGCCGGCTCATCGCCCTGGCCGTTTTTGCCTTCCTTGGAGGGCAGGGTGTTGGTGATGCGCACCACCACGCGGCTGCCGCGCAGCTCGGTCAGCACGCGCAGCTTGCCGCCACGGGCACTGGGCTCCACGCCGTGCTTGACGGCGTTTTCCACCAGCGGCTGCAGCAGCAGCGGGGGCAGGCGGGCGTTGTCGGTGCGCGGGTCCAGGCTCCACTGCACCTGCAGGCGCTTGCCAAAGCGCACTTCTTCAATGGCCAGGTAGCGGCGCGCCAGCGTGATCTCTTCGGCCAGCGTGACGGCTTCGCCTTGCTCCACCAGCGCATGGCGAAACAGGTCACTCAGGTCTTCGAGCAGCGACTCGGCCTTGGCCGGCTCTTCGCGCACCAGGGCAATGGCGCTGTTGAGCGTGTTGAACAGAAAGTGCGGGCGGATGCGGGACTGCAATTCGGTCAGGCGCGCCGTGGTGGCTGCCGGGGTGCGCCCGCGTGCGCGCATCACCAGGGCCGCCACCAGCGCCGCCGACAGCAGCGCGCCGCTGGCCGCGCTGGCCAGCCAGGGCGGCTGCTCGGCCACGCCCACCAGGCTCAGCATGGCGCAGGCATACAAACCGGCAAGGGCGCCCAGCACCACACCCGCCGCAAACTGGCCATTGGTTCTGAGGCGCTGCAGCAGGGTCTTGAGGCTGCAGGCGGCAATCAGCCAGACCAGCGTGGCGGGCAGGGCGCCGCCGGTGAGCAGCGACACACGCGCCAGCCATTCCAGCGGGGTGCTGGCGCCATACAGGGCACCCACGCCGAGCACAATTTCCACAAACAGCACGGCGCGCAGCACCACGCCCACATGGCAGGCATCGAACACCAGCGCCCGCTGCACGGGAGCGCGTGGGCGGGGCCTTGCGGGCGCCGTTTCCAGCTCCAGGGGCTGGGTCGATAAAATTTGCTTGTTTTGCATTGAGGCATCCGGGTGTTCCGGGTGTCAGTTCCACCCGATTATTGCCCTGCCATGCCCACCAGCCAAGCCACGACCCCCTCCCACAACCAGCTCGACACCAAGGCGCAGGCATGGTCCGCACTGTTTTCCGAGCCCATGAGCGACCTGGTCAAGCGCTACACCTCCAGCGTGTTTTTTGACAAGCGCCTGTGGCAGGCCGACATTGCGGGCAGCCTGGCGCACGCCGACATGCTGGCTGCGCAGGGCATCATCTCTGCCTCCGACCACGCCTCCATCCAGCGCGGCATGGCGCAGATCACGGCCGAGATCGAATCGGGCGCCTTCGAGTGGAAGCTCGACCTGGAAGACGTGCACCTGAACATCGAAGCCCGCCTGACCCAGCTGGTGGGCGACGCCGGCAAGCGCCTGCACACCGGCCGCAGCCGCAACGACCAGGTGGCCACCGACGTGCGCCTGTGGCTGCGCGGCGAAATTGATTTGATTGGCGACCTGCTCAAGGAACTGCAGGTGGCGCTGGTCGATGTGGCGGCGCAAAACGTCGAGGTGATCCTGCCCGGCTTCACCCACCTGCAGGTGGCCCAGCCCGTGAGTTTTGGTCACCACATGCTGGCCTATGTGGAAATGTTTGCCCGCGACGCCGACCGCATGGCCGACGTACGCCGCCGCACCAACGTGCTGCCGCTCGGGTCAGCAGCGCTGGCCGGCACCACCTACCCGCTGGACCGCGAGCGCGTGGCAAAAACGCTGGGCATGGTGGACGCCAGCGGCCACCCCGTGGTGTGCCAGAACAGCCTGGACGCCGTGAGCGACCGCGACTTCGCCATCGAGTTCACCGCCGCCGCCAGCCTGTGCATGGTGCACGTCAGCCGTCTGTCTGAAGAACTCATCATCTGGATGAGCCAGAACTTCGGTTTCATCAAGATCGCCGACCGCTTCACCACGGGCTCGTCGATCATGCCGCAGAAGAAGAACCCCGACGTGCCCGAACTCGCGCGCGGCAAGACCGGCCGCGTGGTCGGCCACCTCATGGGCCTGATCACCCTGATGAAGGGCCAGCCCCTGGCCTACAACAAGGACAACCAGGAAGACAAAGAGCCGCTGTTTGACACCGTGGACACGCTCAAAGACACGCTGCGCATCTTTGCCGAAATGGTGGGCGGCCAGATCAACCCCGCCACGGGCAAAAAAGAAGGCGGCATCACCGTCAACGCGCCCGCCATGGAGCAGGCGGCACTGCGCGGCTACGCCACCGCCACCGACCTGGCCGACTACCTGGTCAAGAAGGGCCTGCCCTTCCGTGACGCGCACGAAACCGTGGCCCATGCCGTGAAAGCCGCCACCACGCATGCGTGTGACCTGTCGGAGCTGCCCCTGGCCGTGCTGCAGGGCTTTCACCCGCAGATCGAAAAAGACGTGTACGAGTGCCTTAGCCTGCGCGGCTCGCTCAACGCGCGCAACACGCTGGGCGGCACGGCGCCCGCGCAGGTGCGTGCGCAGATTGCACGCCATCAGGCACGGCTGGCGGTGTGACGCGGTTATATGTGAAATAGGGCTCTGGCGCTTGATGGCATTGCGCTAGCAGCTCTGTTTTTGGTAGCATTGGGTATCCCTGATGCGTGCGGACCGTGCGGCGCAACGCAGCTCGTGCTGCCGTTGGCCACACCGCCACCCGATACGCCGATATGCCGATATGCCGATGAGTGGTCTGGTGGCCGCGTTCTTTCTGCCTTGTTCCTGTGTTCCCCACCCGGTTGTTCCTTTGAGGAGTTGGATATGTCTTTGCGCCGCACCGTTGTTTCGCGCGCCTTGCGCGGCATGGCCGTTCTGGCAGCCGGCCTGGCCGTGTCTGCCGCCATGGCCCAGCCCAAACCCCTGCGCATCCTGGTGGGTTTTCCGCCCGGCGGTGGTACCGACGCCATTGCGCGCACGCTGTCCGAGCGCCTCAAGGACGCGCTGGGCGTGGCGGTGGTGGTCGAAAACCGGCCCGGTGCCGGTGGGCAGATTGCCGCACAGGTGCTCAAGGCATCGCCGCCCGACGGCACCACGGTGTTTCTCACACACGACCACACCATCTCCATCTTGCCGCTGGTGGTGAAGAACCCCGGCTACCAGCCCGACCACGACTTTGTGCCCGTGGGCGGCTTTGCCACCTTTGTGAATGCCTTTGCCGTGTCGGGCGGCACCCCGGCCACGGGCTTTGGCGACTATGTGCAGTGGGTGCGCACGCAGGGCGGTGGCAAGGGCGCCGTGGGCATTCCGGCGCCTGCATCCACCCCCGAGTTTCTGGTGAAGGTAGTGGGTGAAAAATTCCAGCTTGATCTGGTGTCGGCCCCCTACCGAGGCGCTGCGCCCATGATGGCCGACATGCTGGGCAATCAAATCAGTGCGGGCGTGGGCTCGGTGCAAGACTTCATGGAAAACCACAAGGCCGGCAAGCTGCGCGTGGTGGCGGTGCTGGGCACCAAACGCCAGGCGGCCATGCCCCAGGTGCCCACGTTCGACGAGCTGGGCCTCAAGGGGTTTGAAGACCTGCCGTATTACGGCTTCTATGCCCCGGCCGGCACCTCGCAAAAATTCATCACCCAGTTCTCGGTGGCGCTGGCCAAGGTGGTGGCCGAG
The DNA here is from genome assembly GCF_002281195.1 of Acidovorax sp. 35-64-16. Lineage (NCBI taxonomy): Bacteria > Pseudomonadati > Pseudomonadota > Betaproteobacteria > Burkholderiales > Comamonadaceae > Acidovorax > Acidovorax sp. 35-64-16. Next base: position 57,161 of record NZ_NCFM01000013.1, read on the forward strand.
CCCGAGGTGCGCCACCACCTCACCGCCATGGGCCTCACCGTAGGCTTCATGACACCGCAGCAACTGGCCACGCGTGAGCACGCCTACACCGAAGCCTGGCGCCGCATCATCAAGACCAGCGGGTTTGTGCCGCAGTAAGCCTGCCAGGGCGGGGGGCAGCCCGAGGTTCGAAAATTCACGTAAAAATAGCTTCTGGCGCTTGATGGATAAGCGCTAGCAGCTATTATTGTTATAGCGTATGCCCGCCGCCATGGCAGCGGTCATACCGGCGTGCACAACAGCGGACATGTGCCCTGGCGTTACAGCATGGCCTCGCGCTGCTGCTCGGCGCGCGATGCGCCAATGGCGGTTTCCACCTTTTTCACTTCTTCTGGCGGCGGCAGCACGGCGGGCATGCCCAGCGCCTCGATCGCCAGCTCGCGGCTCCAGCCCTTGGTGTGGTAGAGGTGGTGGTCTTCCTGCTTTTCGACCGCCTCGTGCGCGGCTTTCAGGGCTTTGCCCAGGTCGCCGGTGGCCGCTTCAGCCACCTTGCCCAGCAGCTCCCAGTTGGCGTGGTCTTTGGTTTCGGCGTGCACCACGCATTCGGCAGCCACCAGCTGGGCCGCCGCCGGGTCTGCGCCCTTCTGGGCCATCTGCATGGCCTTCACCAACGATTCGCCAATGTGCTTGACCACCTGGCGTGTGGGCGTTTGCGTGTCGGGGCTCAAGCCCAGCGTGTCGCACAAACCGCGTACCACCTTCTGGTGGGTCAGCGTCTCCTCCAGATACTCTTCCCACTCTTTTTTCAGGTCGGGGTTGATGGCGCAGGCGATGGCGGTGCGGTACACCTGCTCGCCACCGAGCTCGGTTTCCATCATCTGGATGACCAGATCGTTGAGTTGCTGGCTGTCATAGCGTGCTTTGGACATGGGATCTCCTTGGGTTGCTGTGGTGAGGTGTTGAACGGTTGCAGCTTGCTTACGCCAGCGTGCGCAACTTGGGCTCGCGGTCCCATTGGCGGGTCTGGGCGGCGGCGATGAAACCTTGCACATCGGCCGGGTCCAGCACGCCCGCATCGGGCTCGATGCCACCGGCCTGCAGGATGGCCTGTGTGCCCTTGCAGGCGGCAATGGCCTTGAGGTGACCAAAGGCATCGCGGAACCAGTCCACGGCCGCGGCCTCCTTGGCCAGCACGGCGCCCATGTCGGGCGACAGGATGGAGGCCACGGCGTCAAAAACCACGGAAGGCGTTCCAGCGAGCTGGCCGTCGGCGGGCAGCAGGGTGCCGTCTTTCAGCACCGCACCGCCCACCTTGGGCGCCACGATCTTCACCGTGGCGCCGGCCTTTTCCAGCGCCTTGCGAAGGTTGGCCACCGAGGTGCCGTTGGACCCATCGGCCACCAGGATGCCGACGCAGCGCCCCTGCAGCGTGGGTTTCATGCGGTCGATGATGCGCAGCGCGGGCGACAGCGGCAGGTCTTGCACGGGCTCCACCGTCGGCGGCGCAGGCGGCAGGGCCTGCATGCCCAGGCCGTCGGCCACGCGCTGGGCCAGTTCGGCATCCACATGCTGCAGGTGGCCCACCACGGCCTCCCGCACATGGGGCGTGCCCACCTTGGACAGCTCGAACACCGTGGCCGATGCCATGTGCGCCTGCTCCAGCGGGCTCTGGCTGCGGTAAAACATGCGCGCCTGGCTGTAATGGTCGGCAAAACTCTCGGCGCGCACGCGGCCTTTCACACCATCATCGGCCTGGGCAAAGTGACGAAAGCCCTGGGCCTGCGATGCGCGCGGGCTGTCGGCCTGCAGGCTGCTGGGCTCGTAGTTCACGCGGCCCTTGGGCACCTGCATCTGCATGTGGCCATCGCGCTGGTTGTTATGGAAAGGGCACTTGGGGGCGTTGATGGGGATCTGCGCAAAGTTGGGCCCGCCCAGGCGCGAAAGCTGCGTGTCCAGGTACGAGAACAGCCGGCCCTGCAGCAGCGGGTCGTTGCTGAAATCGATGCCTGGGGGCACGTTGGCGGGGCAAAAGGCCACCTGCTCGGTCTCGGCAAAAAAGTTGTCGGGCCAGCGGTTGAGCACCATGCGGCCAACCGGCTGCAGCGGGATCAGCTCTTCGGGGATGAGCTTGGTGGGGTCGAGGTGGTCGAACGGGAAGTCTTGCGCATCCTCATCGGTAAAGAGCTGCACCGACAGCTCCCACTCTGGGAAGTCGCCCGCCTCGATGGACTCGAACAGGTCGCGCCGGTGAAAGTCGTTGTCGGCCGATTGCAGCTTGACGGCCTCGTCCCACACGGTGGACTGGATGCCCAGCTTGGGGCGCCAGTGGAACTTCACAAACGTGCTTTCGCCCGCCGCGTTCAGCAGGCGAAAGCTGTGCACGCCAAAGCCTTCCATCATGCGCAGGCTGCGCGGCAGGGTGCGATCGCTCATGGCCCACATCACCGTGTGCAGGGTTTCGGGCATCAGCGAGACGAAATCCCAGAACGTGTCGTGTGCGCTGGCGGCTTGCGGAAAGCCCCGGTCGGGCTCCATCTTCACGGCGTGCACCAGGTCGGGGAACTTCATCGCGTCCTGAATAAAGAACACGGGGATGTTGTTGCCCACCAGGTCCCAGTTGCCTTCGGGCGTGTAGAACTTCACGGCAAAGCCACGCACGTCACGCGGCGTGTCCACCGAGCCCGCGCCACCGGCCACGGTGGAAAAGCGCGTGAACACGGGCGTTTGCACGCCCACTTCGGTCAGCACCTTGGCGGTGGTGTATTGCTTGAGCGAATGCGTCAGCTCAAAAAAGCCGTGCGCCGCCGAGCCGCGCGCATGCACGATGCGCTCGGGGATGCGTTCGTGGTCAAAGTGCGTGATCTTCTCGCGCAGGATGAAGTCTTCGAGCAGCGTGGGGCCGCGGGGCGCAGAGCGCAGCGAGTTCTGGTTGTCGGCGACCGGGATGCCCAGCTGCGTGGTCAGCACCGGGTGGGTGCCCTTGGCTTGCTGCTGCAACTCGCCTGCGTTGCCGCGGTGGCTGTCGGCCTGGGTGGAAGACGGTTTGGCAACGGGCGATCGGGTGGCCGCGCTGCGCGGGGTGGGGGTTCGGGCCATGGGTGCTCCTGTGGGGGTGCTGGACAAGGGGTTCTGGACAGGCGCTTATCTTTGTGCCGGGCAAAGCCATGTGGCGTAGGACGCCGCCCCATGGGTCCGTCGTCGCCGTTTATCGAAACGCCGCCAGCGGCGGGCCGCGCGGGCCACACGTAAGCGCATGCAACGCAACACGGTCTGTCGTGCCGTTTTGTTACCCTTGCCCCTACCTTCGGAGGGGAAAGCGTGAACGCAAAAAAATGGACGGTGGCTGCCAGTCTGGCGCTGATGGCGTGGGGCGCGCACGCCCTGCAGATCTCCCACTTTTCGCCGCAGGGCGAGGTGGCGCGCGTGCGCCAGATGGTGGCCAAGTTCGACGCTGCGGCCGTCCGGTTTGGTGACCCCAAGGCGCCGGCCCCCCTGAACCTCAGTTGCAGCGATGCCGCCGCCACCCAGGGCACGGGCCGCTGGACCAGCGAGCGCGAATGGGTCTTCGACTTTGACAACGACCTGCCGCCCGGCGTGCGCTGCACCGTGACTGCCAAATCGGGGTTCAAATCGGCTTCTGGCGCTTTATTGACGGGCGCAACAAGCTATCAGTTTAGTAGTGGTGGCCCTTTTGTCCAGAGCGTGCGACCCGGCACCTACGAAGAGATCGACGAAGAACAGTTCTTTGTGCTGCAACTGAGCGGCCCGGCCACGCTGGCCAGCGTGCAGGCCAACGTGTGGTGCGCCGTGGAAGGGGTGGGCGAGCGCGTGCCGGTGCGGCTGATCGAGGGCGACCAGCGCAGCGAAATGCTGAAATCGCTGGGGCTGGAGCAGCGCGCGCTCAAGGATCCGCTGCAATTTGTTTCGCTGGCCTGCAACCGGCGCCTCACCTCGGGCTCGCGCCTGCAGCTGGTGTTTGGCAAAGGCGTGGCCACGCCCAGTGGCGTGCCCAACGCGGTGGAAAAGCGCTTTGACTACAAGGTGCGCCAGCCTTTTGCCGCCGAGTTCAGTTGCGAGCGCGAGAACGCCCAGGCCGCCTGCCTGCCGATCCGGCCGCTGCAACTGGCCTTCAACGCGCCCGTGCCGCGCAAGCTGGCAGCCGCCATCCGCCTGAAATCGCCCACCGAAACCCTGCAGCCGCGCCTGGACGGTGGCGCCGAAGGCCCGCAGGCCGATGCCCTGGTGAACAGCGTGCAGTTTGCCGCACCCCTGGCCGAAAACGCGGCCTTCACGCTGGAGCTGCCCCGGGATTTCAAGGATGCCTCGGGCCGCCCGCTGCGCAATGCCGACAACTTTCCGCTCAAGGTGGCCACGGGCGGCATGCCGCCGCTGGCCAAATTTGCGGCCGCGCCGTTTGGCGTGGTGGAGCGCTTTGCCGAAGGCCCTGCGGCCGACAAGCCGCCTGCGCTGCTGCCCGTGACGCTGCGCAATGTCGAGGCAGCCCTGCGTGTGCAGGCGCTGCAGCCGGGCACGGCCAACCCCAAGGCCCCCGCAGGCAAGGTCAGCACCCTCAAGCCCCGCACCGATGCCGACATCATTGCCTGGTTCAAAAAGGTGCACCGCTACAACAGCCATGTGGTGGACCGCAAAGAGGCGCGCAAGGACATCACCGGCCCGCTGCCCCCAGTGCTGGACAAAGACATCGACAAGGACTACGTGCAGTCGCGCATGCTGTCGCTGCTGGCTGGCAAGGGCGGGGTCAAGACGCTGGATTTGCCCCAGCCCGCCGGCAACGACCCGCGCCCGTTCGAGGTGGTGGGTATTCCGCTGGCTCCGGGCTTCCATGTGGTGGAGATCGCCTCGCAAAAGCTGGGCGCCTCGCTGCTCGATGAACGCCATGGCAACGCCCGCACGATGTTTGTGCGCACTTCGGCCCTGGTCACCAACCTGGGCGTGCATTTCAAGCTGGGCCGCGAAAACGCCCTGGCCTGGGTCACCACGCTGGACAAGGGCCAGCCGGTGCAGGGCGCCACGGTGCGGGTGTCTGACTGCAAGGGCAACGAACTGGCCAACGCCTTGACCGACGCGCAGGGCATTGCCCGCATCGAAGGCCTGTCGTCCGACCCCAGCCGCTGCAACGACGGGGGCGACTATGGCGAAGGCGGCAGCGCCTATTTTGTGAGTGCGCGCCAGACAGGCGCCGATGGCGTGGAGGACATGGCCTTCACCTGGAGCGACTGGCAGCGTGGCATTGAGCCCTGGCGCTTCAACGTGCCCACCAGCACCGAGGCCCGCCCCGACGAGCGCGCCCACACCATTTTTGACCGCACGCTGCTGCGCGCGGGCGAGACGGTGTCGATGAAGCATCTGCTGCGCGCTGAAACGCGCCAGGGCTTTGCCTTGCCCACCGCGCGGCCCGACACCCTGGTCATCACCCATGTGGGCAGCGGCCAGCAGTTCACCCAGCCACTGGCATGGCGCAACACCGCCACGGGCGGCCTGAGCGCCCAGAGCAGCTTTGCCCTGCCGCCAGCGGCCAAGCTGGGGGTGTACCAGGTGGAGCTGCGCATCGATGCCAGCACCGGCCGCGGCTTCGGCTCGGGCGAGTTTCGGGTGGAGGAGTTCCGCCTGCCGGTGCTGCAAGGCCGCATCGCGCCCAGCGACAAGAAAGCACTGGTGCATGTGCGCTCGGTGCCCACCGATGTGCAGATCAACTACGTGGCCGGGGGCGGCGCGGCCAACCTGCCGGTGCGTGTGTCGGCCCTGGTGCGCGGCAAACATCTGCAGTTCAGTGACTACGAAGCGTTCAGCTTCAGCCCCCCGCGCAAGCGCGAGCACGCCAATGCCCGCAGTGATGACGAGGAAGCCACGGCCAGCCAGGATGCGCGCGTGATTGCCGACAAGCTGCCGCTCACGCTGGACCGCAGCGGCGCGGGCAAGCTCACCATCGACAACGTGCCCCAGGCGCGCCAGCCGCAAGAGCTGCTGCTGGAGGCCACCTACGCCGACCCCAATGGCGAAGTGCAGACGATTCGCAGCACCCAGACGCTGTGGCCCGCCGCCGTGGTGGCGGGCATCAAGACCGAGGGCTGGGTGTCGGCCCGCCAGAAAATGCGTTTTCAGGCGCTGGCGCTGCAGCACGATGGCAAGGCCGCGCCCGACACCAGCCTTCAGGTGCAGGCCATTGCGCGCATCACCACCACCACGCGCAAGCGCATGGTGGGCGGGTTCTACAGCTACGACAACCAGACCGAAACCAAAGACCTGGGCACCGTGTGCACCGGCAAGAGCGACAGCCGCGGCCTGCTGCTGTGCGAGTCCAGGCTCGACGAGGCCGGCGAGGTGGAGCTGGTGGTAACGGCCACCGACCGCGATGGCAACACCAGCGAGGCCGCATCGTCGGTGTGGGTCACGCGCCAGGGCGAGTTGTGGTTTGGCGGCGAGGACCACGACCGCATCGATCTGCTGCCCGAGAAGAAAAGCTACCAGATCGGCGAGACCGCCAGGTTCCAGGTGCGCATGCCGTTCCGCTTTGCTACGGCCCTGGTGGCGGTGGAGCGCGAGGGCATCATCGACACGCAGGTGGTGCAGCTCAATGGCCAGGACCCCACGGTGAGCCTGAAAGTGCAGCCCGACTGGGGGCCCAACGTGTACGTGAGCGTGCTCGCCCTGCGCGGCCGCCTGCGCGAGGTGCCGTGGTACAGCTTCTTCACCTGGGGCTTCAAGGCACCGCGCGAGTGGTGGACGTCCTTCTGGTACGAGGGCAAGGAATACCAGGCGCCCACGGCGCTGGTGGATTTGTCCAAGCCCGCGTTCCGCCTCGGCCTGGCCGAGATCCGCGTGGGCACGCAGGCCCACCAGATCGACGTGAAGGTGACGGCCGACAAGGAGAGCTACGCCGTGCGCGGCAAGGCCCAGGTCACCATCACCGCCACGCTGCCCGGTGGCAAGCCTGCGGCCAACGCCGAGGTGGCCCTGGCCGCCGTGGACCAGGCCCTGCTGGAGCTGATGCCCAACACCAGCTGGAACCTGCTCGAAGCCATGCTGCAGCGGCGCAGCTGGGGCGTAGAAACCTCCACCGCACAGATGGAGATCATCGGCCGCCGCCACTATGGCAAAAAGGCCGTGCCCGCAGGCGGTGGCGGGGGCAGGGCGCAGACGCGCGAGCTGCTCGACACCCTGCTGCTGTGGGAGCCTGCCATCAAGCTTGATGCCAACGGCCAGGCCAAGGTGACGGTGCCGCTCAACGATGCGCTGACCACCTTCAAGATCGTGGCGGTGGCCGATGCAGCCACCGGCCTGTTCGGTACGGGCAGCACGAGCATCCGTGCCACGCAGGACCTGCAGATCATCAGTGGCCTGCCGCCGCTGGTGCGCGAGGACGACCAGTTCCGTGCCCAGATCACGCTGCGCAACACCACCAAGGCGGCGATGAAGGTGGAGGTGGCACCGCGCGCCACGCTGCTCGATTTGAAGCCGCAAAGCATCGATATCCCGCCCGGAGAGGCGCGCGAGGTGGCGTGGAGCGTGACGGCACCCGCGCAACTGGCGCAGACCCGCGCCCAGGCCATCCTGTGGGAGATCGAAGCCAAAGACCAGGTCAGCGGCGCGCGCGACGCCCTCAAGGTCAGCCAGAAGCTGATCCCGGCCGTGCCGCTCACGGTGCAGCAGGCCACTCTGGTGCAGGTGGAGGGCAGCTTCAACCTGGATGTGAATCCGCCCGCCGACGCCTTGCCGGGCCGGGGCGGCCTCAAGATGTCGCTGCAGCCCAAGCTGGCCGAAGGCTTGCCGGGCGTGCGCGACTGGTGGGCGCGCTACCCGTTTGCCTGCCTGGAGCAAAAGACCAGCAAGGCCGTGGGCCTGCGCGACGGCGCGCTGTGGCAAACCGTGGTGGCGCAACTGCCCACCTACCTTGATGGCGACGGCCTGGCCAACTACTTCCCGCCGCGCGATGGCGACAGCAACCGGGGCAGCGACACGCTCACCGCCTATCTGCTGGCCACCGCGCATGAGGCAGCCAGCATCAACCCCGCGTTTGCGCTGCCCGACGAAGCCCGCGCACCCATGGAACGTGGCCTGATCGCGTTTGTCGAGGGCCGCATCGAGCGCAACTTCTGGAGCCCGCGCAAAGACCTCGACATGCGCAAGCTCGCGGCCATCGAGGCGTTGTCTCGCTACGGCAAGGCGCAGGGCCGCATGGTCAGCAGCATCACCATTGCGCCCAACCAGTGGCCCACGCACACGGTGATCGACTGGGTGAATGTGTTGAAGCGTGTGGCCGATGTACCCCAGCGCGACCAGCGTCTGGCCGAGGCCATGCAGATCCTGCGTGCGCGCCTGTCGTTTCAGGGCACCAAACTCATCTTCAGCACCGAGCAAGACGACTACTGGTGGTGGCTGATGCAAAACGGTGATGTCAACACCGCGCGCCTGATGCTGGCCGTGATGGACGACCCGGCCTGGAAAGACGACATGGGCCGCTTGGCCAACGGCTTCATCAGCCGCCAGCAAGCGGGTGCCTGGCACACCACCACGGCCAACCTGTGGGGCGGGCTGGCGCTGGAAAAATTCAGCGCCAGGTTCGAGGCCACGCCGGTGTCGGGCACCACCAAGGCCACGATGTCCGGCAACACGTCCAGCGTGGACTGGAGCAAGGTCGAGCGCGTGAAGGCCAGCGACATGACCGGCGCCGCGCACCAGGCCACCTGGTTTGGTGCACCCGCATCGCCGGGCAACCTCAAGAACAACGACATGTTCCTGCCCTGGGGCAAAGCCGGTGGCAAGGAGGGCCTGGCGGTGGCACACCATGGCTCGGGCAAGCCGTGGCTCACCCTGCAGTCCGTGGCCGCCATAGCGCTCAAGGCGCCGTTTGCAGCGGGGTATGCCATCACCAAGACCATCACGCCGGTGGAGCAGGCCAACCCATCGCTGCCGGCAGGCCAGTACACGCGCGGCGACGTGCTGCGCGTGACGCTCACGGTCAACGCCAGCGCCAACATGACCTGGGTGGCCATCACCGATCCCATCCCGGGCGGCGCAACCATCCTGGGCAGTGGCCTGGGCCGCGATTCCGAGATCGCCACGCAGGGCGAGAAGAAGAGCGGCAGCGGCTGGCCCGCTTTCGAGGAGCGCAGCTTCGAATCCTTTCGCAGCTACTACGAGTTTCTGCCCAAGGGGGTGGTGAAGATGGAATACACCGTGCGTCTGAACAACGCCGGCGATTTTGCGTTGCCCCCAAGCCGCGTGGAGGCACTGTATTCGCCGGAAATGTTTGGCGAGTCTCCCAATGCGCGCGTGAAGGTAGAGCCGGTGAAGTGAGCAGGCACCGCTGCGCAGCCCAATCCCTCCGCCCTGCCTAAGCCGCGTTGCCGTGGCCTGAGGGCCTGGCGTGCAGGCGCACCAGGGTGAACAGGTGCCACTGCGCAGCCAGCAGCGCACCATAGGCGGCACACTCCAGCCACTCCTCCAGCACCAGGGCCACCGTCCCCAGGCCCGGGGCGGCGGCATCACGGGGCAGCTGACCCTCGAAATGCGAAGCCGCCATGGCCGCAACCGCTGCCAGCACGAGCTCTACCCAGACAAACGGGGTTGAGCGCGCCAGTCTGTACAACATGGAAAGTGCCTTGGAGCGCACCAGCGCCACCCCGGCCGCCACCAGCACGGCCCCGATGGCGGGGTACACGAAGGGCTTGTACCAGAGCACGGAAGACGAATAGATCGGGCCCGACCAACCATCCCCAGCGGCGCAGCCCACAGCGTGGCACCCCAGCTGAGCTCGCGTGCGGCCAGTACCAGCCACACCATGACAGCGGTGTAGCCCAGGGCCGCATGGCCGGTGCGCGCAAACCACCACGCCAGCCCGGCGCCGGCCAGCAGCTGCACCAGCTGCAGGTTCTCCAGCACCCCGTTTTCCCAGCCCATGGTCACGGGCAGCCACGGGGCCATGGGATAGCCCAGCAGGGCCCAGAGCACGCAGCCAGCCCACAGTAGGCGGCGCGTGCGGGCCACGCGGCAGGTGTCCGCAGCGGGCGGGACGGCAAAAATATCGGAAACAGGCATGAAGGGGAAATGTACTGGAACAGCGCCCTGGCAGGCGGCGAAAAAAAGCCTCTATTGTCACCAAGGTTTCACAGTGCATCAGGCGGGGCGGCTGCGGGTAGTGCGGCAGCCGAAGGTGCCTGACTCCCGCCGCTCACCCTGGGCCGCCAGACACCGCCATCAGTTAACCTAGCGGCCCGCATTTCTTTCTGAAGGCACACCATGAACGCACCCGCCTCTCTCACCGATGAATTGCTGTCGCAGCTGCAGGGCGCGCCGCTGCAGCAGATTGCCAGCCAGTTGGGCACCAACCCCTCGCAGGCGCAGAGCGCGGTAGCGGCGGCGCTGCCCATGCTGCTGGGCGCCCTGGGGCGCAACGCAGCGCAGCCCCAGGGCGCGGCCGACCTGTTTGGCGCCCTGCAGCGCGACCACGTGGGCCGCGCCGCTGGCGGTGGCGGGCTCGGCGATCTGCTGGGCTCGGTGCTCGGCGGAATGGGAGGCGGCGGCGGTGCCGGGGGTGCCGCCGATGGCGCCAGCATCCTGGGCCACATTTTTGGGGGCAACCAGCAGCGCGCCGAAGCGGGTCTGGGCCAGGCCACGGGCCTGGGGGCCAATGCGGGGCAGCTGCTGCAGATCCTTGCCCCCATCGTGATGGCGTTTCTGGCGCAGCGCACTCAGGCAGGCGGCATGGACGCCGGTGGCCTGGGCGCGGTGCTGGGCCGTGAGCACGCCCAGGTGCGCCAGCAGGGTGGCGTGGGCGGCGACCTGCTGGGCAGCCTGCTCGACCAGGACGGCGACGGCCAGGTCGGGCTGGGTGATCTGATCAAGATCGGTGGCGGCCTGCTGGGCGGGCGCCGCTGAGCCTCCCGGCACCCCGTGCAGGCCCTTGGCTTACGGCAGCGGCTGCGCGGGGCTCTGCCACGCATCGCTTCATTTTTAATAGCTGCTTGCGCAAGCACAGCAAGCGCTCTGCCCACTTTTAATGAAGTTCGCGCAGATTTTCGCCCGTCGGACACCCTGATCCTCTCGCGCGAGGGCGAGGTGCTGCATCGCCTGCGCACCGATGCGACGGTGCGGCGCGGGCAGTGGGTGCCGCTGGCCGATGTGTCGCCCGCGCTGCGCCAGGCGCTGGTGCTCAGCGAGGACAAACGATTTTTTGAACACAGCGGCGTGGACTGGCGCGCCGCCTCGGCCGCTGCCTGGGGCAACCTGTGGAACCAGCGCACGCGCGGGGCCAGCACCATCACCATGCAGCTGGCGGGTTTGCTCGACGGGGACTGGCGCCAGGGCCCCGGCGGCCGCACCGTGGTGCAAAAGCTGGGGCAAACGGTGGCCGCGCAGGTGCTCGACCGGCGCTGGCGCAAGGACCAGATTTTGGAGGCCTACCTCAACCTCGTACCGTTTCGCAGCGAGCTGGTGGGCATTGATGCGCTGAGCCGCACGCTGTTTGGCAAGGCCGCCCACGGGCTGGACGACCGCGAGGCGGCTGTGGCGGCGGCGCTGGTGCGCGCGCCCAATGCTCGGCCCGCGCTGGTGGCGCAGCGGGCTTGTGGCGTGCTGCGCGACATGCAAGCCAGCGTCAGCACCAGCCCGTTGCAGCGGCGTGCCAAGGGGGCAGCACCGGCGGCGGGGTTGCCGGTTGATTGCGATGCGCTCGAATTCTTCACCACCGCCGCGCTGCAGCGCCGTGCGTTCGATGCCAGCGAAGGCGTGGCGCCGCACTTTGCCCGCCATCTGCTGCGCCAGCGGTTCAAGGACGGGGCGGTGCCCCCCGAGCGCGTGCCCAGCACGCTGCGCGCGCCGCTGCAGCGCTTTGCCGTGCAGAGCCTGCAGCAGCACCTGCGCGAGCTGCGTGGCCGCAATGTCGAAGACGGCGCCGTGCTGGTGCTGGACAACGCCACGGGCGCGGTGCTGGCCTGGGTGGGGTCTTCGGGGGCGCTGAGCCAGGCCAGTGAGGTCGATGGCGTGCTGGCGCTGCGCCAGCCGGGCTCCACGCTCAAGCCATTTTTGTATGCCCAGGCGATCGCCGAGCGGCGGCTCACGGCGGCCTCGCTGGTGCATGACTCGCCTGCGCAAATCACCACGGCCAGCGGCCTGTATATCCCGCAGAACTACGACCGGCAGTTCAAGGGCTGGGTGTCGGTGCGCACGGCGCTGGCGGCCTCGCTCAACGTGCCGGCAGTGCGCGCGCTGGTCATGGTCACGCCCGATGCGTTTCATCGCCAGCTGGCTGCCGTAGGCCTGCCGCTGCGCGAAAGCGGTGATTATTTTGGCTACAGCCTGGCGCTGGGCAGCCCCGAGGTGCCGCTGCTGCACCTGACCAATGCCTTTCGCACACTGGCCAACGGCGGGCGTGCCAGCGCGGTGGCGGTGGCGGCCGATGCCAAGCCGCTGTTCACCGCCGCACTGGATGCGCGGGCGGCTTTCATCGTGGGCGACATCCTGTCGGACGGCAATGCGCGCGCCCGCACCTTTGGCACCGACAGCGTGCTGGCCACGCGCTTTTGGAGCGCCGTGAAAACCGGCACCAGCAAGGACATGCGCGACAACTGGGCCGTGGGCTGGTCTGAGCGCTACACCGTGGGCGTGTGGGTGGGCAACGCCAGCGGCGCGGCCATGCACGATGTGAGCGGCACCAGCGGCGCGGCGCCCATCTGGGCCGCGATGATGGGCTTTTTGCACGCACGCGAGCCGGGCCCGGCGCCCCGGCCACCGGTGGGGCTGGTGAGGGCGCCTGTACGGTTTGGCCCGGCACCGCTGGCACCCGCTGGCAGCCCGCCGCTGGAGGCCGCGCGCCAAGAATGGTTTGTGCCGGGCACGCAACAGGCTTTGTTTGCTATTGATTCAGTAGCTTATGGCGCTTATACAGAAAGGGCTAGAGGCCAAAAAGACCAAAAATCATCCGTGGGCAGCGCCACAACGGCCTCAGCAGCCACGGCAGCCACAGTCATCACCACGGGCGCCCGCATCACCGCGCCCGCGCCCGGCACCGTGGTGGCGCTCGACCCCGATATTCCACCCACGCGCCAGCGCCTGCACCTGCGGGCCAGCGGGCAGGGCCTTTATTGGCGCATGGACGGCAAGCCGCTGGGGCGTGGGCCGCAGGTGGCGTGGCTGCCGTGGCCAGGGCGCCATGTGATACAAATCACTGATGCAGCGGGCACCGTGCTGGACGAGGTGCGCATTGAGGTGCGAGGGGCCGGGGTGCTGCCCGGCGCCGCACCCGGGCGGTAAGCTGGGCCAGCGCAGCGCGCCTTGTGCCGGGTGTCGGGTCTGCACCAAGCCAGTGCTTACGATTGTAAAAATCTAGTTCCATCGCTGTTTGTGCGCCTACCTGCCACTTCCCGTCTGATCTTGCTGGCCCTGCTGCTGTCCTTGGGCATTGGCGGGCTTTTTGCCCGCAGCATCTGGACGCTGCGCGAAGAGGCATGGAACAACGCCGAGCGCACCAACACCAACCTGGTGCGCGCGCTCGACCGCAGCATCGCCCGCACGATGGAGGCGTTTGACCAGTCACTGCAGGGGGTGGTGGAGGGCATGACCGACCCGCGCGTGATGGCCCTGCCGTTGGCCATGCGCAACCTTGCACTGTTCGACAACTCGCTGCGCGTGCAAGGCGTCGGCTCCATTTTGGTGCTGGACCCGGCTGGCAATGTGGTGATGGATTCCGAACACGCGGTGCCCCGCAAAGCCAACTTTGCCGATCGCGATTACTTCAAGGTGTTTGAGAGCGGTGCCCACACGGGCCTGTATGTGGGCGCGCCGGTGCGTGCGCGCCTGAGCGGCCTGCTCAGCTTGCCCGTGAGCCGCGCTTTCTATGATTCCCAAGGCCAGCTGGCCGGGGTGGTGGTGGGCACCATCCGGCTGGCGCATTTTCAGGGTTTGTTTGAAGAGCTGAACCTGGGCGCTGGCGGCGCCCTGAACCTGTTCCGGGCCGATGGCGTTCTTGTCACGCGGTTTCCCTTCAGCGAGGACGTGCTGGGCCGCAGCCTGGCGGGCACGCCCACCATGCGCAATATGCAGGCGGCCCGCAGCGGCACCTTCACGGGCCGTGCGGCGCTTGACAAGGTAGAGCGGCTTTACGCCTTCCGGCATGTGGGCGACTACCCCCTGATGGTGAACGTGGCCCAGTCGGTCGATTCCATCTTGGTCGGCTGGTACCGCAGCGCCTGGCTTTCAGGCAGCTTTGCCCTGGTGCTGATGGCCGCCTGCGTGGGGCTGGCGGTGCTTTTTGCGCGCGAGTTGGGCCGCCGCCAGGAGGTGGGCGCCCAGCTGCAACAGGCCGAGCACGACCTGCGCACCATCCTGAACAACCTGCCGTCCATGATTGGTTACTGGGATCGCGACCTGCACAACCGCTTTGCCAACCACGCCTATGTGGAATGGTTTGGCAAGGCGCCCGACGAAATGCGCGGCAAGCATATCCGCGAGCTGCTGGGCGAGGAACTGTACGAAAAGAACCGGCCTTATCTGGAACATGCGCTGCAGGGCCACGAACAGCTTTTCGAGCGCACCATCGTGGACCCCACGGGCACGGAACGCTACGCCATCGCCTCGTATGTGCCCGACATGGTCGGCGACCAGGTGCGCGGCATTTTTGTGCAGGTGACCGACATCACCGAGCGCAAGCGCATGGAAGAAGCGCTGTTCGAGGAAAAGGAGCGCATGCGCCTGACACTCAAGTCGATTGGCGATGCCGTGGTCTGCACCGATGCGCAGGGCGTGGTCACCTACCTGAACCCCGTGGCGCAGCGCCTGACCGGCTGGCAGGGGTTTGACGCCGCGGGCCGCAATGTGGACGAGGTGATGCGCCTGGTCACCCCGGACGGACAGGCGCCCCAGACCAGCCCGCTGCGCCAGGCCCTTGCGCAGAAAAAAGCCGTGGAGCCCACGCGCGGCGTGCTGCTGCACCGTACCAGTGGCCAGCGCTTTGATGTGGAGGAAACGGCCAGCCCCATCACCGACCGCCATGGCGAGATCACCGGCGCCGTGGCCGTGCTGCGCGATGTGACCGAAAGCGTCGCCATGGCCGAACGCATGGCGCACCTGGCGCAATACGACGCGCTCACCGACCTGCCCAACCGCCTGCTGTTGCAAGACCGGGCCCGCCAGGCGCTGGCCCATGCGCGGCGCGACGGCAAGTTTGTGGCCGTGATGTACATCGATCTCGATGGCTTCAAGCAAATCAACGACACGCTGGGCCACGACATGGGCGACAAGCTGCTGGTGCAACTGGCCAAGCGCCTTACGGGCGCCGTGCGCGTGTCCGACACGGTGTGCCGCCAGGGGGGCGACGAATTTGTGGTGATGCTGCCAAGCATCGACACCGCAGAGCAGGCCTGCCATGTGGCCACCAAGATCATGGCGGCCTGCAGCCCGGCGTATGTGATCAATGACCAGGTGCTGTCGGTGGGGTTGAGTGGCGGCATTGCCCTGTTCCCCCAGCATGGCGAGAACTTCGATGAGCTGTCTCGCCATGCCGACGCGGCCATGTATGCCGCCAAAATGGCGGGTCGGCAGCAGTTTCGCCTGTATGTGGGGGCCGATGCCGAGCCCGTGCCGGTGGCGCCAAGCAACGGCCTCGCCACGGAAAACTCCTGAATTAATAGCTGCTAGCGCTTGATGCATAAGGGCTAGAGTCGGTTTTTGCTTGTATTTTGCGCTGGGGCACCGCGGTGTTGGTATGTGGGCGCGAAATTTGTTGCAAGGCCGCGCAAATAATTTTGATGGTCCCGGCGTGCGCAGCCACCTACCATGCGCTGTCAAACCCTTTGTTACCCGGAGTGTCCAAGTGCCCAATTTGTCCACAGTTACCTGCATCGAAGACCTGCGTGTAGTTGCCAAGCGCCGTGTGCCACGCATGTTCTATGACTACGCTGATTCGGGCTCGTACACCGAGGGCACCTACCGCTCCAACACGGCCGATTTTCAGGGCATCAAGCTGCGCCAGCGCGTGGCCGTGAACATGGAGGGCCGCAGCACCCGCACCACCATGGTGGGCCAGGACGTGGCCATGCCCGTGGCCATTGCGCCCACGGGCCTGACGGGCATGCAGCATGCCGATGGCGAAATTCTGGGCGCGCGTGCGGCCAAGGCGTTTGGCATTCCGTTCACGCTGTCGACCATGAGCATCTGCTCTATCGAAGACGTGGCCCAGCACGCCGGCCCCGGCTTCTGGTTTCAGCTGTATGTGATGCGCGACCGCGACTACATCGAGCGCCTGATCGACCGCGCCAAGGCCGCTGGCTGCTCGGCGCTGCAGCTCACGCTGGATCTGCAGATCCTGGGCCAGCGCCACAAGGACATCAAAAACGGCCTGTCGTCGCCCCCGAAGCCCACGCTGGCCAACCTCATCAACCTGGCGACCAAGCCGCACTGGTGCCTGGGCATGCTGGGCACCAAACGCCGCACGTTTGGCAACATCGTGGGCCATGCCAAGGGCGTGGGCGACATGTCGTCGCTGGCATCGTGGACGGCCGAGCAGTTTGACCCGCAGCTCAACTGGGGCGATGTGGAGTGGATCAAAAAGCGCTGGGGCGGCAAGCTGATTCTGAAGGGCATCATGGACGCCGAAGACGCGCGCCTGGCGGTCAACAGCGGTGCCGATGCGCTCATCGTCAGCAACCACGGCGGCCGCCAGCTCGATGGCGCGGCTTCGTCCATTGCCGCACTGCCTGCCATCGCCGAGGCGGTGGGCAAGGACATCGAGGTGTGGATGGACGGCGGCATCCGCAGCGGCCAGGACGTGCTCAAGGCCCGTGCCCTGGGCGCGCGCGGCACGCTGATTGGCCGCAGTTTCTTGTATGGCCTGGGTGCCTATGGCGAGGCGGGCGTGACCCGGGCGCTGCAGATCATCCAGAAAGAGCTGGACATCACCATGGCGTTCTGCGGCCACACCAACATCAACACGGTGGACCGGGGCATTTTGCTGCCGGGCACCTACCCGCTCGCCTGAGTGGATTAATCAGCCCAGCCCATGACAAACTCCCGCACCGGCGGCCAGATCCTGGTCGATCAGCTCCTCATCCACGGCGTGCAGCAACTGTTTTGCGTGCCCGGCGAAAGCTACCTGGCCGTGCTCGATGCGCTGCACGATGCCCACATTGCCGTTACCGTGTGCCGCCAGGAGGGCGGCGCGGCCATGATGGCCGAGGCGCAGGGCAAGCTCACGGGCCAGCCCGGTATCTGCTTTGTGACGCGCGGGCCGGGCGCCACCAACGCGGCCGCAGGCATCCACATTGCGCACCAGGACTCCACCCCGCTCATCCTGTTTGTGGGCCAGGTGGCACGCGGTGCCATGGGGCGCGAGGCGTTTCAGGAGCTCGACTACCGCGCCGTGTTTGGCACCATGGCCAAGTGGGTGGTGCAGATCGACGACCCGGCGCGCATGCCCGAGCTGGTCTCGCGCGCCTTCCACGTTGCCACCTCGGGCCGCCCCGGCCCCGTGGTGGTGGCGCTGCCCGAAGACATGCTGGTGCAAGCCGCCACGGTGGCCGATGCCTTGCCTTACCAGGTCACCGAAACACACCCCGGTGCGGCGCAGATGGCCGAGTTGCAGCAACGCTTGCAGGCGGCACAGCAGCCCGTGGCGATTGTGGGCGGCAGCCGTTGGTCTGCGCAGGCAGTGCAAGCGTTCACGGCGTTTGCCCAGGCGTGGTCCATTCCGGTGTATTGCTCGTTTCGCCGGCAAATGCTGTTCCCGGCCACGCACGCCTGCTACGGCGGCGACCTCGGGCTGGGCGTGAACCCCAAGCTGTTGGCACGCATCAAGGCGTCCGACCTGGTGCTGGTGGTGGGTGGGCGTTTGTCCGAAGTGCCTTCGCAGGGCTACGAGCTGTTCGACATCCCCACACCCGCGCAACCCTTGGTGCATGTGCACGCCGATGCCGACGAGCTGGGCAAGCTTTATCGCCCCGCGCAGGCCATTCATGCTACGCCGCAGGCCTTTGCTGCCGCGTTGAATGCCGTGCGCCCCCAGGCGAACGTGCCATGGAAAGCCCACACCGAGGCTGCGCACGCCGAATACCTGGCGTGGAGCGACCCGGCGCCCATCCGCATCCCTGGCGCGCTGCAAATGGGCGAGGTGATGCAGCACCTCAAGGAAGTGATGCCCGCCGACACCATTTTCTGCAACGGCGCGGGCAACTTTGCCACCTGGATTCACCGTTTCTGGCCCTTCACCACCTACGCGAGCCAGCTCGCGCCCACCAGCGGCTCCATGGGCTACGGCCTGCCTGCGGGCGTGGGCGGCAAGCGCCTGTGGCCCCAGCGCGAAGTGATGGTCTTTGCGGGCGATGGAGACTTCCTCATGCACGGCCAGGAATTTGCGACCGCCGTGCAGTACGGCGTGCCCATCATCGTGGTGATCCTGGACAACGCCATGTACGGCACCATCCGCATGCACCAGGAGCGTGAGTACCCCGGCCGCATCAGCGCCACGCAGCTTAAGAACCCCGACTTCAAGGTCTATGCCCAGGCCTTTGGTGGCCATGGCGAGCGCGTGGAGCATACGGAAGACTTTGCTCCGGCTCTTGCCCGCGCCCGCGTCAGCGGCTTGCCCAGCGTGCTGCACTGCCTGATCGACCCTGAGGCGATCACGCCCACGGGAACCCTGCAGGGCATTCGCAGCGCGGCTCTCGCCAAGAAGTAAATTTATTCATAGAAGAATGAAATCTGATGTTTCATAAACTTCTATGAATATTGAATTACTTTTTGATTTCGGTTGAGTGGTTGTTTTGGTTGGCAATATTCCAGTAGTGTCCGGTTAAAAGTTGAACAAATTCAACTGGTTAGCGGCGGGCAGCTCAATGGATTGGGAGCGGTCGGCCTGCAGGGCGCATGAAATCTGGGTTTTCTCGAAAACTGACACCGACAAGATCTGTAGACATGTGTAGAGCGAGGCATCGAGATGAAGCTCCTTCTTGACGATAGCGATGAGCACGTAGGTGGACACGGCGCACCAGATTTGCGTCTTCACGGCGTTCTCGCTGGTGCCCAGGAATCGCTTGATACGCAAGTGCTGCTTGATCCATTTGAAGAACAGCTCGACCTGCCAGCGACTTTTGTAGAGCGCGGCAATCGACAAGGCGGGCAGCGTCGTGTTGTTGGTCAGAAAGACCAGCGTCTTGCCCGATTCGGGGTCTTTGAATCGGATGCGCCGCAGGTGCTCGGGGTACTTCTTGGCCGAGTAATGGCCGTTGAGAATCACGCGTTGGTCGCAAATGATGCCTGTGCTGCGGTCGACGGGATCGGAGTACACGCGCCGAGCGTCCATGCCCGCTTTGGCTCGGGTGACGAAGAATGCGCCAGCCTGATGCATGGCATACAGGCGAGCAAAGTCGACGTATCCACGATCCATCACGTAAAAAGCGCCCGCCTCGACAGGCAGGATGTCGAGTACGTTGACGTCGTGGAGTTTGCCGTCGCTGATGTGAATGAACGCGGGAATGGCACCGCGCAGGTCCAGCAGCGTGTGCAGCTTGATGGCGGCCTTGGTCGAACGAAACGGCGCCCAGTCGAACAAGCTCAGGCACAGGTCGATGGTGGTGGCGTCCAAGGCGTACACACTGGCATCGAGATCGAGCACCGTTGGCTCTTGGGCATACAGGGCTCTGGCCCGCACGATCAGCCGCTGCGCCAGCGCATGGTAAATCCGCCAGTCGCGCGAGTTCAACGCATCGGCCAACGTCGAGCGTGCTGGGGGTGCCTTCAAACCCATGTGAAATAGCTTGCCACGATTGGCGGCCAGGCAGGCTTCGATGTCGCGCAGCGATTCGCGCCATGTGAGCTGGGAGAACGCCATGACACGAAACAGGTCTGCGCATCCCAGGGTGCGAACACCTGCATC